>CAZECB010000362.1:0-2342 GCA_964510745.1 uncultured Flavobacteriaceae bacterium
GACTAGTCATAGCTAGCATTACAGCTAATGGACATTAAACGGACATACAAAATTTTTAAAAACTAAAAACCGTTTCAAAATTTTGAAACGGTTTTTTATACACTTTAATTAGTACATTTGTTTTTATTAAAAATTAAGATATAGATATTATGTATAATGCATTACACCATATACACTCTTATTGGGCTTATTTAGTTCTTTTTATGCTAATTGTAACTACAATAAATAGTGTTGTAAAATCACTTGGGGGGAAAGAGTACTACGCTAAAGATTTTAGAATGAGTTTATTCACACTAATTGTAGTTCATACTATGTTTTTAATAGGTTTAGTACTTCTTTTAGTACCCCCTATGGGTTTAAAAGCAGTTAGGATAGATCATCCTATTGTAATGGTTTTAGTAGCTGTTTTAGTAACAATAGGATACTCAAAGCACAAAAAGAAATTAACCTCTGCTGGAAAATTTAAAATGATTGCTATTTTTTACTCTATAGCTTTAATATTGTGCTTGTCAAGAATACCCTGGTCTAATTGGTTATAAAAAATAAAAAGAGCAACTAGAATATGAGTTACTCTTCTTATTTTTCAACCACTTGTTTTATAAGATATAAATAAACAGGAAAATGGTCACTATATCCATTAGTAAAACCACCATTTGCAAAACTTCTAAACGGATAGCTTTTAAAACGCCCTTTTTTATTGACTAAATAATTAGGATTAAAAATGCCAGCTTTATAAAATCTAAAAGAAGAGTAGTCTGTTTTTAATAAAGACTGCGTAATTATAATCTGATCAAATAAACTCCAACTATCTCTATAAGCGTTAGACCCAAATCCTTTTTTTGAAAAAGCTTCCATTGGGTTGTATAGCTCTTTAAAGTTAACCTCTTCTTTTTTACCTTTTGCTTTTAAAATAGTTTTAATACTAGCATTAGTAGGATTATCATTTAAATCACCCATCGTGATGATTTTAGCATAAGGATTAATGGATTGTAAAGAATCTATAATACGTTTGTTTAATCTAGCTGCAGCTATTCGCTTTGACTTGCTCTTAGCTTCACCACCACGTCTAGAAGGCCAATGACTGACAATAACATGAATAGTTTCATTTTCTAATAAACCTGATACTAAAAGCTGGTCTCTTGTATATATACGTTCTTGAGTAGTGTTATCATAAATTTTTAGTACATGTTTACTAATATTTGAAGGTGCGAATAGTTTTTTCTGATATAATAAAGCAACATCAATCCCTCTAGAATCAGGAGAATCAAAATGTGCAATACCATAATCTTTTTTAATTAAATAGTCGCTATTGGTTAAATCTTCTAAAACAGTTCTATTTTCAATTTCCGCTAGTCCGATAATAACTGGAGTATTATTAGTGATATCAATACCTATGTCAGAAACCACTTTTGCAATGTGTTTTACTTTCTTTTTGTAAATATTAGCTTTATCATATTTTAGCTCCATGATAGGGCTAGATTCATCAAATTTAATGGGATCATTTATGGTGTCGAATAAATTTTCAACATTATAAAATGCAATGGTGTGTATTTTAAACGTTTTTTTTTCTTGTGAATTGACACTAATACTGCTTAGTAGAGAAAGAATAAGTAATTTTACTAAACAGTTCATATTGATGTAGTTGAATTCAAAAAATTAATCTAAAAATATAAATTATATACATAAATAATGTAACTTGTGTTGATTTTTAATCAAAATCTAGTAAAAATAGATCGAATTGTTTTCGTGTTTTAACCAACATCAACCATCAAATGAAAACATTTTTTTTCGCGTTTTTAGTCGGTTTAGTTTTTGCTATGTCTGCTTTTTCGCAAAACCCTTTAGTAAAAGGAAGTATCAAAGATAATACGTCTTACAAGCCTATTTCAGGTGTGACAATAACTATTGAAAACACTCAAATATTAACGCAAACAAATTTAAAAGGAGAATTTGTATTCACATTTAAAATTCCGTTAGGCGAACAAATTTTAAAAATTTCTAAAAAGGGATATGTTACTAAACGCTACCCTATTGTTATTAACCAAGGCAAAACAGTTAATCTTGAAGAAATAACCTTAAAAATAGATTTGAGTGATCAATCAGATTCATTTATTATAGCCTTGTCTGATGATGAACTTAATTCTGATGATAATGGGTTTACAAACAATGTTTCAGGGCTTTTACAATCTTCTAAAGATGTATTTTTAACCGCGGCAGCCTTTGATTTTAGTACGACGTTTTTTAGACCAAGAGGGTTAGACAATGCTAATGGAAAAGTACTCATCAATGGCATTGAAATGAATAAACAATTTAATGGTAGACCACAGTGGAGCAACTGGAGA
>CAZECB010000363.1:0-2335 GCA_964510745.1 uncultured Flavobacteriaceae bacterium
AACGGATTATATGAAGAATGTAAAAAACTGAATATCAGTATAAAAATACTCACAGGTTCAACTAAAACTTCAGAGCGGCGAAAAATACACGAATCTCTCGAAAACGGGGGTTTACAAATTTTAATTGGCACTCATGCATTGCTTGAAGATAAGGTGAAATTCAAAAATTTAGGGCTTGCAATTATCGATGAACAACATCGATTTGGAGTTGCGCAACGAAGTAAATTATGGAAGAAAAACACATCACCTCCTCACATTTTAGTGATGACCGCTACCCCTATTCCGAGAACTTTAGCAATGTCAATTTATGGTGATTTAGACATCTCGATTATTGATGAATTACCTCCTGGACGAAAGTCGATAAAAACAGTACATCGGTATGATAATAATCGACTTAATGTTTTTAAATTTATTCGTGATGAAATTTCAAAAGGGCGTCAAATTTATATTGTTTATCCATTAATTCAAGAAAGTGAATCTTTAGATTATAAAGATTTGATGGATGGCTATGAAAGTATTGTTCGAGATTTCCCGATGCCCGATTATCAAATTTCTATTGTTCACGGAAAAATGAAACCTGCTGACAAAGAATTTGAAATGAAACGTTTCATAAAAGGAGAAACACAAATTATGGTGGCGACTACTGTGATTGAAGTTGGTGTTAATGTTCCTAACGCATCTGTAATGATAATTGAAAGCGCTGAACGCTTTGGGTTATCACAATTACATCAGCTTAGAGGCCGTGTAGGTCGTGGCGCAGAACAGAGTTATTGTATTTTAATGACCAGTCATAAATTAAGTAATGATAGCAAAACACGCTTAGAAACGATGGTAAAGACTAATGATGGGTTTAAAATTGCAGAAGTTGACCTAAAACTCAGAGGACCAGGAGACATTATGGGCACACAACAAAGTGGGGTTTTAAACCTTAAAATAGCTGATATTATAAAGGATAATGATATTTTACAGCATGCAAGGTATTATGCCAAGCAAGTTTTAAAACAAGATCCAACACTTCAAAAAGCAGAGCACCTCAATATTTTGAATACTTATAAAGCATTAAGCAAGTATAAAAACATTTGGAATTATATTAGTTAAAAGTAACCTGCTATAAAAAACCCGATATACGTACCGAGGGCATTACCGATAGAGCCTATAATAATAGCGGGTAATATTAATTCATTTCGTTTAAAGTTTTTAGCTAAAGCTAAGGCTGGCGTACTTCCTCCAACATTAGCCTGAGATGCTATAGAGAGTATTTGCCAATCAATTTTTGTAAACGCTCCAGCTACATATATAAAAATACCATGTACAAACACAATTACAGTTACAAAAATGAGTAAAGCAATAGATAAGCTTCCAGATTGACCTAAAGCTGAAAAATCGCAATATGCACCAACTACAGCAAGGAAAATATAAACTGCCCAACTTCCTAATAACATATTACCTCGTAACTTAGAAATTGCTGGAATTTGAGCCATTAATAACGCTAATGAAGTTAAAATTAAAATTGCTGGGATAACAATGTCTTGATCTGCAAAAGCTTGTGCAATAGTATTTGAAATAAAAATCACCATGCAGGTCATCGCTATCAATAAGGTTAATGATTTTAATGTTATGGTTTCAGATTCATCACTTGGCAATTCTTTTTCTGCTGTTTTGTCTTTATTATTTAAAGGTTGCTTTCGAGGAAAAAATCGTTGTAAAGTCACTGGAACAGCTATTGTAAAGAAAAACCAGATGGTTGTTAATACATTATCTACCGCAACCGCATTAGTATAAATCAAACCTTTGTCTACAACTTTATAATGCAATGCTACTGCATTAAAATTAATACTACCTCCTGTATATGTTCCTGCAAACATTCCTGCCAAAGCATTATAGGTACCATCAAAATACGCATTGTCTTTTATAATAAAGCTTGCCACAAAAACTCCTAATACAGTTCCTATGCTACCTAAAACAAATGCAAATATGATAGGAAAGCCTACTCGCTTAAGCTGCCCTAAATTTACATCTAAGAGTAATAAAAACAAAGCTGCTGGAGCGATGTAGTCAAAAATACCATCATATACAGGGTTAGCCTTTTTAGGTACTAAACCAATATTAGCAACAATTGCCGTAAGAATGATAACAGTTAATGCTATTCCGAATTTATTAAAGAATGGTTTTTTAACTAGCCAATCAGACACAAAAAGAATAAATGCTAACATTGCAATGATATACATTGCGTTTGTAGTAAACTCCATAAACTGTTTTTGAGATTTAAACAGTTTCAAGTTATACCAATTTAGTAATTAAATGCCGCATAAAAAGCATCTAAATAATGATGATT
>CAZECB010000364.1:0-2314 GCA_964510745.1 uncultured Flavobacteriaceae bacterium
ATATTATTTTAGAAAAGCATTTTCGTGCTATGAAGGATAAAACCATTGTATGTAATATAGGACATTTTGATAATGAAATTGATATGGCTTGGTTAAATGGTACTTATGGAAACACTAAAGATGAAATTAAACCACAGGTAGATAAGTATACTATTGATGGAAAAGATATTATTGTTTTAGCGGAAGGGCGTTTGGTAAATTTAGGTTGTGCTACAGGGCACCCAAGTTTTGTGATGAGTAACTCATTTACGAATCAGACTTTGGCTCAGTTGGAATTGTGGAACAATTCTAAAGCATATAAAAATGAGGTATATATGTTGCCAAAACATTTAGATGAAAAAGTTGCACGATTACATTTAGAACGTTTAGGAGTAGAGTTAGAACAACTGCGTCCGGATCAGGCAGAATATATTGGTGTAACCGTAGAAGGACCGTTTAAACCTGAATATTACAGATATTAAAATTCAAAAAAATTAAATAAAAAGCCTCTTTTTATTTACTTAAAAAGAGGCTTTTTTTGATAGGCGAATATGTTTTGAAGTTTTTCATATTCCTTAGCACTGTTTTCTTTTTTAGAATTGAAAAATAGTTTTTTTTGATTTTTTAAAGTGACTTTTAATATAGGTCTATAAGATTCGTCGATTAGTAAGTGAACAATTTCCCCAGATTCGATTTTGAATTTTCCTTTTTTAATATTTCCTAAAAAAAAGCCGTTTATACGAGATTCAATTTTAGGAGGTTTATTTATTTGCTGAATATTTTGTATTTCACTATAATAAATTTTTGTTCCGTAACTTCCTGTAAATTCAATGTAATTTTTTGTCCTAACGAATTCATTAGGTTGTGAATTTATATATGCTTGATAAACGATAATGACAATTAAAGAAATAAGTAATATGAAAACTATTTTGAATTTGTTTTTTCGATTTCCTTTAAAGTATTTCATACCCAAAAATACAATCGCTCATGAACTTATAAAAAATAAATTTGTGAATTGTGTAATTCAACTTTGATATTTCGTACTCAAGCGTTTAAATAATGTTTGTTATTGTAAATTGTATTATGCATTAGAAGTAGGTAGAATGGTATAAAATAAAGCTTTGGATATTTAAAAGGGTAAAAAAATTAAAAATAAGACTTGAAATCAATCAAATTTTAGCTTTTTATAGTTTAAAAATTGAAAAGGAGTTATTTGTTGAATATGTCTAAAAAAAGCAGAACAATAATGATATCATCATTGTTCTGCTTTAATAAATAATCTGTGTTGCTTAAAGCTAACAATAGCTATTGTATAAAATCACAGATAAATCTATAATTCTAATAGTCCATTTGTCTTACGGACCCCTTCAGCACTTTCTGTAAGTTTAGATTTTTCAGCATCATTTAAATCAATTTCAACTATTTTTTCAATACCATTTTTGCCTAAAATAACAGGCACGCCTATTGAAATATCATTCATACCATATTCACCTTCTAGTAAAGCTGAACACGGGAACATTTTCTTTTGATCACATGCAATAGCTTGCACCATAGATGATACAGCTGCTCCTGGAGCATACCATGCAGAAGTTCCCAATAATCCTGTAAGTGTAGCGCCACCAACTTTTGTGTCTGCAGCAACTTGTTCTAAACGTTCTTCAGTTAAGAATTCAGCTGCCTTCACACTATTGCGAGTAGCTAAACGTGTTAAAGGTAACATACCTTTATCACTATGTCCACCAATAACCATTCCATCAATATCAGAAATTGGAGCTTCTAAAGCTTCCGCTAAGCGGTACTTAAAACGTGCACTATCTAGAGCGCCTCCCATACCAATAATTCTGTTTTTAGGTAAGTTTGTTGTTTTGTGAACTAAGTAAGTCATCGTATCCATTGGGTTACTAACCACAATAATAATAATATTAGGAGAATGCTTAATTAAGTTTTCAGAAACTTGTTTAACAATACCAGCATTGATTCCTATTAACTCTTCACGAGTCATTCCTGGTTTACGAGGAATACCAGAAGTAATTACAGCAATATCCGATTCTGCAGTTTTTGCATAATCATTAGTGCTTCCAGATATTTGAGTATCAAAGTTTAATAAAGAAGCTGTTTGCATTAAGTCCATTGCCTTTCCTTCAGCATATCCTTCTTTAATGTCTAAAATTACAACTTCAGATGCAAAATTTTTAATCGCAATATATTCTGCACAACTGGCACCTACAGCTCCAGCACCTACAACAGTTACTTTCATTTTATATTAATTTTAATAATTCAAATGCAAAAGTACAAATATCCAAACGTTTGGATACTGTTGATTTTAAAAATCCTT
>CAZECB010000365.1:0-2295 GCA_964510745.1 uncultured Flavobacteriaceae bacterium
TGAACGAGAGCGTTCTTCTCAAATGGCTGATGTTATTGTACCTGCAGAAATTGATAAAAAGAAAGTAGAAATTGATTCAGAAGCAGAAGCAGAACGTATTAGAAGACGCGCAAAAGGAGAAGCTGATGCAATCCTTTTTAAAGCACAAGCGGAAGCACAAGGGCTTTATGAAGTATTAACCAAACAAGCAGCTGGTTTAGATCAAATTGTAAAAGCGGCTGGAAATAATTCAAAAGATGCGGTTTTATTATTAATTGCTGATAAATTACCTGAATTAGTAAAAACACAAGCAGAAGCAATTAAAAATATTAAAATTGACAAAGTTACCGTTTGGGAAAATGGTAGTGGAAAAGATGGAAAATCGTCTACAGCAAATTTCCTTTCTGGAATGTATCAATCGGTTCCTCCTTTACAAGAAATGTTTAATATGGCAGGAATGCAATTACCTGAATATCTAAAAGGAAAGGATATAAAAGGAGAAGGCTCAGAACCCAAAAACATTGTTGATAATTCTGAGGATAAACAATAGGTTAAAAATTCCGCTATCAAAGCGGAATTTTCTACTTTTACATTCTATATTTGATATTATGACAGAGACAAAACACAACTGGACTAAACAAGAAATTCTAGATATATATAATAAGCCGTTAATGGAGCTACTTTATGAAGCTGCTACCATACATCGTCAATATCACGATCCAAATACTGTTCAAGTTTCCACTTTATTATCTATAAAAACTGGAGGTTGCCCTGAAGATTGTGGTTATTGCCCACAAGCTGCACGTTATCATACTAATGTAGAAGGCAATGATTTAATGACAGTATCTCATGTAAAAGCTCAAGCTTTACGCGCAAAAGCATCAGGAAGTTCTCGTGTGTGTATGGGTGCTGCATGGCGTAATGTAAAAGATGGTGAAGAATTTGATCAAGTGTTAGAAATGGTGCGCACCATTAATAAATTAGATATGGAAGTATGTTGTACACTAGGTATGATTACCGAAAATCAAGCACAACGTCTAGCAGAAGCTGGTTTGTATGCTTATAATCATAATTTAGATTCTTCTGAAGAATATTATAAGGAAGTGATTTCAACTCGTGGTTATGAAGATCGTTTAGAAACTATTGATAATGTTCGTAAAACTAATGTTACTGTATGTTCTGGTGGTATTATTGGTATGGGAGAAAAAGTTGAAGATAGAGCAGGGATGTTAGTTGCACTTTCTACTCTGAATCCGCAACCTGAATCTGTACCTATTAATGCTCTAGTTGCTGTTGAAGGAACTCCTTTAGAAAACCAGAAACCTATATCAATCTGGGAAATGATTAGAATGGTGGCAACTACTCGTATTATCATGCCAGAAACACAGGTTCGTTTAAGTGCAGGACGTACAGATATGAGTCGAGAAGGTCAAGCTATGTGCTTCTTCGCTGGTGCAAATTCTATTTTTGCAGGTGATAAATTATTAACTACTCCTAATCCAGATGTTAATGAAGATATGGAGATGTTTAAACTATTAGGATTAAATCCACAAAAGCCATTTATTAAAAAAATGCAACCAGAAACTGTTGAAGCATCAGATTCTCAATTTGAGCCTTTAGGAGAAAAACCGAAGTGGACACGTCCTGAACATAAAATTGAACGCAATGAGCTTGCTAAGCAAAATTCAAAAAGCGTGTAATTTTCTTTATTAAAAAATATAAATAAATAAGCTATTCAATATGTTTAAGTCTAAATTTATTTTATAAGTTCATTTACTTTTTCATATATCATAGATGGTTCCCAACCACGATACAGTAAATAATTTGCTAGTTTTTTTCTTTTTTTATAAATATTAGTTTCTTTAATAGTAGCTACTTTTTTTTCAGCTAAATCATTAAATGCTTCAAAATAATCGACTTCATGAATTTCTTTAAGCCCTAATTTTATATTTACAGTACTAATGTCTTTTCGTTTTAACTCTAAAACAATACGGTTTTTCCCCCATTTTTTAATGTTGAATTTCCCACGAGCAAAAGTTCTAGCAAAACGCTCTTCATTTAAAAAATTATGCTCTAAAAGGTGACCAATAACAACATTTATTGCATCGGGAATCATCCGCATATCTTTTAGTTTTTGAGTCACTTCTTGATGACAACGTTCCTGATATGCACAATAATTTTCAAGTTTTGTTTTAGCCTCATTTAGAGTATAAGTTTTTATAAAATTCATTAAAATGAAATATAATTTCCTCACAAATTTATTATTATTTTAATAGAAAATATAAGTTTTCATAACTAATTTGATACAGTTTTTAT
>CAZECB010000366.1:0-2294 GCA_964510745.1 uncultured Flavobacteriaceae bacterium
AAATACTGAAAAACCTTTTTCTCCAATTTCAAAAATTATTGACTTTGAATAAAAAAATCTCCCTATATAGTAACTGTATATTAGTTAAAGGGGCTGAACGTTCTGTTATATGCGATTTACAAATGCAAAGCTTACATTATATACCGAATAGCTTATATGAACTATTAGATACTCACTTAGGAAAAACAGTTGATGAGATAAAAAAAGCTTACGATAATGAATATGATGATATTATTGATGAGTATATAGCTTTTTTAGAAGAAAAGGAATGTGTTTTTTATACAGATACTCCTGAAAATTTCCCTAAGTTAAACTTAGAATGGGATTACCCTCATAAAATATCTAATGCGATTATTGATTTTAATAAAAACTCAAATTTTGATATTATTTCTATCATAAATCAATTAAATGATTTAAGGTGTAAAAATATACAACTACGATTTTTTGATGTGATTGATAATAATCAAATTAATTTGATACTCAGTCATATTCAAAGTTTAAAATCAATCATTACTTCTGTTGAAATAATTGCAAAAGAACATGATTGGACTAGTAATGTAAATATTCGTGAGCTCATTTTTAAATATCCTAGACTAACAGGAGTAACAATTCATTCTTCTAATAAAGATGAATTAACTTCTTTAGGTAATAAGCACATAATTTATACAAAGCAGGTAGTTAATTCAGAAACTCATTGTGGTATTATTTCAATGAAATATTTTTCAATAAATCTCAAGACATTTACTGAATCAAAAAACTATAATTCATGTTTAAACAGAAAAATTTCTATAGATACTAATGGGAATATTAAAAATTGTCCATCTATGCGAGAGGATTTTGGTCATATATCTATGACTGCTTTAAAAGATGTTTTAGAAGTAAAAGAATTTAAAACAAAATGGGGCATAACAAAAGATGAAATAAATGTATGTAAAGATTGTGAATTTAGACATGTTTGTACAGATTGTAGAGCTTACACAGAAAATCCTAAAGATGTTTATTCTAAACCTTTAAAATGTGGATATAATCCCTATACAAACAAATGGGATGAATGGAATGAAAATCCATTAAAAGAAAAAGCAATAGAGTTTTATGGCTTAACAGAAATCATGAGATAAGATTGAAAAAAATCCAAATTATAAACAAACAAGCAAAAAAAACTTTAGGTCTCTATTTGTTTGAAATCATTTATAATTAATAATTCAACAGCTCATCAATTTTAGCTTTTACCTTCTCAGTAGACGGAATCATAGTTTGCTCTAATGTTGAATTTAAAGGAATAGCTGGCATATTTTCACTGCCAATAACCATAACTGGTGCATCTAAATATTTAAAACACTCCTCTTGAATTTTTCCAGATAAAGCTCTTGCAAAACTATTATTACTCGGCTCTTCAGTAATCACCAAACATTTCCCTGTTTTCTTCACTGATTTCATAACCACATCTTCATCTAATGGATATAGTGTACGTAAATCAATAACTTCAACTTGATCCCTCATACCTTTAGTAGCATTCATAGCCCAATGTACTCCCATCCCATAACTCACAATCGTTAAGGTTTCTTTATTCTCTTGTTTCCAGATTTCTTGTAATACGTTTGCTTTTCCAAATGGCAATAGATAATCTTCTGCAGGCTCAATAGACGTTGCTCCTTTTGTTCCTGGTACTTTAGACCAATACAAACCTTTATGTTCTAAAATCACTACTGGGTTTGGGTCATAATACGCCGCTTTCATCAGTCCTTTTAAATCGGCTCCATTACTCGGGTAAGCTATTTTTATACCACGAATATTAGTAATCACACTCTCCACAGATGATGAATGGTAAGGACCACCGCTACCATAAGCACCAATAGGCACACGAAGAATCATTGATACAGGCCATTTTCCATTTGTTAAATAACAACTACGACTTACCTCTGTAAATAACTGATTCAATCCAGGCCAGATATAATCTGCAAATTGCACCTCAACAATGGGTTTTAGTCCAACTGCCGACATCCCTACAGTAGACCCCACAATAAATGCTTCTTGAATAGGGGTATTAAATACACGGTCATCTCCAAACTTTTGTGCTAGAGTAGCAGCTTCACGAAATACACCTCCTAAACGCCCACCTACATCTTGCCCATACACCAAACATTCTTTATGTTTTTTCATTAACTCTTCTACAGCAAATAAAGCACAATCTACCATCACCACTTTTTCATCACGTTCTGGAAAACGTTCTCCAACTTCTTCTGTAACTGGGGTTGGTGCAAAATCATGTGTAAATAAATCTTCTGGTGTTGGGT
>CAZECB010000367.1:0-2281 GCA_964510745.1 uncultured Flavobacteriaceae bacterium
AGCACAAGATGCTATTACAGCTATGCGACCATATGCAGATAAGTTAACTGAGCTTTTACAAAGCTTAAGTGCTACTTTAGATGCAGATTCTGGAAGTCAATTTTCTACTCAACGTGAAGTTAATAATGTACTTATTGTATCAATTACTTCAAATAGAGGGTTGTGTGGTGCTTTTAATTCTAACATTATAAAGCAAACACAAAACTTAATTGGTAATGTTTACGCTGATAAAAATGTGTCTGTTTTAGCCATAGGAAAAAAATCTAACGACGCTTTTGAAAAACAAGATGTTGTTATTGCTAATAAAAGCGAAGTATTTGATGACTTAACATTTGATAATGTTGCAAACATTGCTCAAATGCTTATGGATAAATTTGTAGAAGGCGAATTTGATAGAATCGAAATCGTTTATAATAAATTTAAAAATGCAGCAACGCAGGAAGTAATGACAGAACAGTTTTTACCAATTGTAGCAGTTGAGGGTAAAGCAGATACTAATTCAGATTATATCTTTGAGCCATCAAAATTACAAATAGTAGAACAGTTAATCCCTAAGTCGTTAAAAACACAATTATATAAAGGCATTAGAGATAGCTTTGCAAGTGAACATGGTGCACGTATGACAGCAATGCATAAAGCAACAGATAACGCAACAGAACTTAGAGATCAATTAAAACTGACATATAATAAAGCACGTCAAGCAGCAATTACTAACGAAATTCTTGAAATTGTTGGTGGCGCAGAAGCATTAAACAATTAGACTGAGAGGTTAGCGAAGTCAAATTATTTAAATGAGCGCAAGCCAAGCGTTGAATAATTAAGAGGTTACTACCAAGAGTAGTAATTCATAATAATATTAAAAACCTTACTGAAAAGTAAGGTTTTTTGTTTTTATAATTCTGATGTAACATTTTTTTGATTTTGTATCTAAAGAGTAAAAACAAACTATAATGAATATTATGACAACAATTAAAAAAACAATTGCAGTACTTATAATTATGTTATTGAGTACTACTCTTAATGCCCAAGAAACAGCTTTCGATGTTAAAGTTATTGGTAAAGGAGACGCCATATTATTATTTCCAGGCTTTACTTGTACAGGAGAGGTATGGGAAGATGTTGTAAAAGAACTTTCAAAAACAAATGAATGCCATATTTTTACTTTTGCTGGGTTTGGAGGCGTAAAACCTATTGAAAAGCCTTGGTTATCAAAAATTAAAGAAAGGGTAGAGAATTATATTTCTAAAAAAGAACTGAAAAATGCAACGTTAATAGGTCATAGTTTAGGAGGTACTTTAGGTCTTTGGCTCGCAATAAATGATAATAAATTTAAAAAAGTAATTGTTATAGATGCACTCCCTTCAACAGGCGCATTAATGATGCCTAATTTTAAAAGTGAATATATTGTTTATGATAACCCTTATAATAAGCAATTACTAGAAATGGATGCCAAAAGTTTTGAAAAAATGGCAATACAATCAGCTCAAAGTATGGTTATAAACAAAGAAAAACATGCTCAAATAAAAGACTGGATCCTGAAAGCAGATAGAAAAACATACGTATACGGGTATACAGATTTACTCAAATTAGATTTAAGGTTAGATATTTCAAAAATAAAAACACCAATAACAATTTTAGCGGCTATGCATCCTTTTGGAGAAGAAACTGTAAAAAAAACATATAAAGAGCAATATAAAAACTTAAAGAATTATCAAATTAAATATGCAAAGTCATCAGCTCATTTTATTATGTATGACCAACCAGAATGGTTGTTAAATGAGATTAAGCTAGAATTAAAGTAAGCTTATGAAACGCCTAGAGTCTAGTTTTGATGAAATATATAATAATAATTACACTAGAGTAAGTAGATTGTGCTTGGGTTACGTAAACGGAAATGTAATGTTGGCTAAAGATTTAACTCAAGAAGTTTTTATTAAAGTATGGGAGAACATGACTTCATTTAGAGAAGAGTCTAATATTTCAACTTGGATTTATAGAATTACAGTAAACACCTGTTTAATTTATCTCAGAAATAATAAAAAAATAAAGAATACTTCAGATAAAATTGAACACTTAAAAATTACCGATGAATTGTCACCACTTTTAGATAAAGGATTAAAATTAAAACAACTTTATACCTGTATTAATAATTTAAATAAAGACAATAAAACTATTATTTTATTAGAGTTAGAAGGAATACCTCAAAAAGAGATTTCAGATATAATAGGAACCTGAGTTCGATTAATATTTAGGTAAGATTTTAGTAGTAAAAAAGATAGAT
>CAZECB010000368.1:0-2277 GCA_964510745.1 uncultured Flavobacteriaceae bacterium
GCTAATGAACTTACGGAATTGTTGAATTCGGAATGACGCTTAATTTGACACTTGATATGTAGAATAAAGTTATTCTTCAAATGGTGCTTGCTTATGAGATGCAACACAATTTGAATAAAAAAAATGCGTTAATTTGGTAAACACACCATACACATGAAAAGTATTATTCTAACCATTGCATTTGTTTGCACTTTTTCTTCGTTCTCTTATTCTCAATTTCAAGTTGATCTTTCTGCTGGGTTCACTCATCAACCTACTGAATTGTCCTTACTTAGAAATGGGTTTTATATTTCTGCCTCTCCATCTTTTGCGTTAAATAATAAATTTCGTTTTCATACTATAGTACAGTATAGAAAAGAGATTAGTGAAATTTTTATTGACCAAGGAAGTGTCGATTAGAACCCAGAACTTCATTATGACTTGTTTAAGTTTCTTACCCTAGGTACAGGAATTTATTATAGTCAGAGTCTTAATAATGTAACTTCAGCTCAAGCTCCAGATATTTCACCAGAATTAGGACCCACTCTCGCATTTAAGTTCAAAGTAAAAAATGTATTTTTAAATCTTAGGTATAGCAAATCCGTAATCGCTCAAATTGAAGATTATTTTCAGAATGATGCTGTTTTTCGCACAAGAGACTATGAAGGCGGCTTTTTTCAATTTGGTCTTGGGTATACATTCGGGAAAAAAGTAGGATCAGAGTAATTTTTTTGGTTTCTATAATTAAAAAGGCGTGAATATATTTTATGCGCCTTATTAGACAAGCGAATTGCATTAAGCTTGAAAATTTCAACGAACGATGAAGCAGGTGAATACAGAACCAATAGAGAGAACCATATTCGTTAGAATTTATATTCAGATATAGATTTTCAATAAAGCTTAATATTCACACTATGAATACAGCTACTCTAGGGCCCATTCTAAAGCGATATAACTATCACTGTGAAAAAAGAGTAGTATTTGTAGATTCCCAAAGTGCTTACGATGACAGATATTAAAAGACTTTCTACTATTTCTCTATTTTTGATATTATTAATTTGGAGAATACTCACTAAATAAAGTTTATTGAATGAAATATTTTCAAATTTTTTATTTAGTGAGTATTGTATTGAAAAGCCTAATTAACTGAATGCTAAGCCTCCATTGATGTCAATATTATTCCCCGTAATAAAGCTTGCTTCATCTGTTGCTAAATAAGAAACTAAATCAGCAACTTCTTGTGCAGTTCCTTCTTTTCGTAATGGCGTTTTCGATGACACCATAGCACGAACTTCATCCTTAGTAAAGTCATCGTGAAATTTAGTTGCAATCAAACCTGGACAAACCGCGTTGACTCTAATTCCTTTTGGACCAAGTTCTTTGGCCATAGCTCTGGAAAAAGTAGTAACAGCTCCTTTTGAAGAACTGTATAGCGCTGAACCACCACCACCACCATCTCTGGCGGCCAAAGAGGAAAGATTTATTATGGATGCACCTTTGCTCATCATTGGTTCAAATGCTTGAGATACAAATACAGTAGACTTAAAATTCACATTCATTAACAGGTCGTAGAATTCTTCATTAAATTCTTGTAAAGTTTTTCTAGCAAATAATCCTCCTGCATTGTTTACTAGAATGTCTACACTGTTTCCAAATGCTTCGATTGTCTTTGCCTTCAATTTATCAATATCCGATAATTTTGATACATCCGCTTTTACAGCAATTGCTTTTTGGCCTAATGCTTCTATTTCTGCAACTGTTTCTAATGCCCCTGCTTCCGTGTTGAAATAATTAACCACAACATTTGCACCTTCTTTTGCTAATTTTATAGCAATAGCTCGGCCTATATCTCGAGATCCACCAGTAACTACAGCTATTTTGTTTTGTAATTTTTGCATATGAATTTATATATTTATTTAAAATTAAAACTATGTTTATTAAAATTGTGTTAAGTAAATTTGGTTTATTACATAAACCAAAAATTAATAATTTTCTAAAAGTGCTAGGATGCCAGTATATGAAATAACTAATGAAAAAAACAAAGCTGCTCCTAATCCTACATAAACCCACAAATTAGTTTTGTAATCCTTCATCACCTTTTTGTTTTTTAACAAGAGGATTATACCGATAATTACAAGTGGAAGGACAAATACATTAAATACTTGTGAAAGGATTTGAATTTCAATTGGATTTGATCCATTGGCCACTCCAATCAAAGCCACACAAGCAGCTATAGCCGTGATAATTCTAAACTGCTTAGAGTTGGTATCTACAATACCAGATTGATAATCTGCAATC
>CAZECB010000369.1:0-2276 GCA_964510745.1 uncultured Flavobacteriaceae bacterium
AGCTTTAAAACTTCCCGTATTTCATATTATTCATAGTTCGCAAGATCCAAAGTCTTTATTGCACAAATCGCATCCTGGGTTTGAAATGAAAGACGACTTAAAACCAATTAATAATGAGCCATTAATTATTAAAAATGTAAATAGTGCTTTTATTGGGACTGATTTAAAAGAACAATTAGAAGTTCAAAATATCAATACACTTGTTATTGTTGGACTTACCACAAACCATTGTATCTCTACAACGACACGAATGGCAGGTAATTTTGGATTTGAGACCATTTTAATTGATGATGCTACTGCTACGTTTGATAGAAAAGGTGTTAACGGCGAAGTGTTTAGTGCTGATATTATTCATCAAACCACTTTAGCTAATTTAAGTGAGGAATTTGCAGAGATTATGACTGCAGACACATTAATAGCTTCTCTATAAATGCAAAAACTAGCATTACATTATAGTGAAATCCTCAAAGGAGATTTTGAACTAAAACCACTTAATTTTCTTTTTGTATTTCAAGTCAATTGTCCTGGTTGTTTTTTATACGGTATTCCTTTAATGAATCAATTGTATAGTCAATTTAAAACTAATATTTCTTTTTTAGGGCTTTCAACGGCATTTGAAGATTTTGGAAATAATACTATTGAAAATACAGAACTGCTTATTGATGATAATGAAATTATTGGTCATGTAAAACAAGCCTTTGCAAAAGAAGGCTATAATAATTATCCGTTCCCTGTTCAGTTTCCTATTGCAATGGACAAATTAATGGAAAACGAAAATGATATTAAGCTGGCCGTAAATCATATTTGTACTATCAATCCAAATTATGATACGTTTTCAAAAGAAGACCAACTTCTTTTTCAAAATCACGTCTATAAGCATTTAAAAGGTTTAAATCGTATTTCTATGACCTTTACCTTAAATCAACTCAAGGGCACTCCTAGCATGCTTTTATTTGATAATAATTATGACATATTATACCATAAATTTGGGCATGTGCATTCTAATGAGATTGGTGAGCATTTAACTAGTTTTATAAAAACAGTATCTTAGTCACTTCATCGTTTGTAATTACTATCAATCAAAATTCTCATGAAACGACTATTTAAAAAAATCATTTCTTGGTTTAAAGCTAGAGCTAAGTCTATAAAACCTGGTAAAAATGCAATAAAAGGAGCTTCCATGGTTCTACTTTGTATTACCACTATATTATTTTTTGCATCGAGTTTTATTACGTCTTATGATATAAAAGATCCATGGATATTTGTGTTTTTAATAGTAGTTTCTGGTTTAATTATACTAGCAGTACTTCTAGTTAATTGGGCATTAAAACTTATATTCAAAACCCCTAAATTTTATAGGCTATTGATTATTATATCATATATATTATTATCTACTTTTTTAGATAATACATTTTCAATAGTCATTATTCTTTTGAGTTCTTTATTTGGGGCTTCTATTTATGCTTTATTAAAAACCAAATTCAAAAATCTATCGCTTCCAAAAAAAATTGTAAGCCTTATTGGTTTTACTGGAGGACTTTCTGGAATAATAGCACTTGTTGTGTTTTTAAGTAAACCCGGAATTGAAGTTGACCCGGTTGTTAATGCCGCTTACACATCTGAAACATCTATTACACATATTGCTAAAGAATCACCCGCAGAAAAAGGATTTTACAATGTAAAGATATTAAGTTATGGCAGCGGAAAAGACAAACATCAAAAACATTTTGGCACTGATGTCGATATAAAAACAGATTCAGTAAATGGTGTTGCATTTTTAGATAATTGGGAAGGTATTAGCGGTTGGTGGCGTACAAAATATTGGGGATTTGACTCTAAAGCTTTACCGTTAAATGCACAGGTTTGGTATCCTGAAGGTGACGGACCTTTCCCTTTAGTATTAATGGTACATGGTAATCATGGTATGCAAGATTTTTCAGATTCTGGTTATGCATATTTAGGAGAACTATTAGCATCTAGAGGTATTATTGCGGCTTCGGTTGATGAAAATTTTATTAACTCCTCATGGACAGATTCATTTAGTGATGGCTTAAGTAAGGAAAATGATGCTAGAGGCTGGATACTTTTAGAACATTTAAGATTATGGCACCAGTGGAACAACGATCCAGAAAGCCCTTTTTACAATAAACTAGACACTGAAAATCTTTCTTTAATTGGACATTCTCGAGGTGGAGAAGCCGTAGCGCACGCTGCACTTTTAAATACATTACCCTATTATTCAGACGATGCTACAATTCCTTTGGGTTACAATTATA
>CAZECB010000370.1:0-2263 GCA_964510745.1 uncultured Flavobacteriaceae bacterium
TATCGTGATAGATCATTACATTTCCATTTTTAGAAACTTGTACAGCTTCGGCAGGAATTGTAAATAATTGACTTATTTTTCCTGTATTAACAGGTACTGAATACAGTTCTGATTGAGAACGGTGTGGATATTGTCTGTGTTTTACATCATCTTGACGTAGAGCTCCAAAAATTACGGATTTATCGTTTGCAGAGAATGTATATGGAGCTTCATTATTAGAATGAAATGTTAATCGAGTAGCTTTACCTCCATTAGCATCCATTGAATAAACATCAAAATTACCATAACGATTAGATGCAAACGCAATTTTAGAACCGTCTTTACTCCAAATCGCCATATAATCATGAGCATCATGATATGTAAGTTGTGTTGCATCTCCTCCAGATGATGAAACTTTATATAAGTCTCCTTTATAAGTAAATACAATTTGACTTCCATCTGGCGAAATTGAAGAATGACGTAACCATTTTGGATTATCTTGAGCGTTTGAAATAGAAATAATAGTAAGCAAGAAAAGTGTTAAAAACCTCATATTTAAAAATTTGCCCTAAACTAATAAATTTAATACAAAAAGAAGTTGGAAAATAACCTTTATATTTTTATAAATAAACGAATTTAAATATAAAAACCGAAGTTATTAACTTCGGTTTTTATAGTGTTATTTATTTTCTACCCACAACTTGGCATTAACAAAAGCTTCTAGCCAAGGAGATACTTCATCTTTTCTGCCTTCTGGATAGTTAGCCCAATTCCATTGAAATGTAGAACGCTCTATATGTGGCATGGTCGCTAAATGACGCCCTGTTGTATCACATAACATAGCAACATTATAATCTGAACCATTAGGGTTTGCAGGGTAATTTTCATAACCATATTTGGCAACAACATTATATTGGTTTTCCGGCATAGGTAAACTAAACTTGCCTTCACCATGAGAAATCCAAACACCTAGAGTACTACCAGCAAGAGATGATAACATTACCGAATTGTTTTCTTGAATTTTGACTGAAGTGAAATTACTTTCGTGTTTTCCAGAATCGTTGTATGTCATTTTAGACAACTGTTGATGATTAGGGTTGATGAGGTCTAATTCCAAAAAGAGTTGACAACCGTTACATATTCCAACAGATAATGTGTTTTCACGAGCAAAGAAATTCTTTAACGCTTTATTTGCTTTTTCATTATATAAAAATGCACCAGCCCAACCTTTGGCAGAGCCTAACACATCTGAATTTGAAAATCCTCCTACAGCACCTAAAAATTGAATGTTTTCAAGAGTTTCACGACCAGAAATTAAATCGGTCATGTGCACGTCTTTTACATCAAAACCAGCTAAGTACATAGCATTTGCCATTTCACGTTCAGAATTACTTCCTTTTTCACGTAAAATTGCTGCTTTTGGTCTGTTATTAGTTAGTATAGGTAATTTACCTGTGAAATGCTTTGGAAAATTATATTGAAGGGGTTGAGCTTTATAATTATTAAATCGGTCTGTTGCTAAATCATTAGCAGTTTGCTTTTGATCTAATAAGTAAGACGTTTTAAACCAAGTATCTCTTAATTCAGAAACATTTAATGTAAATACTTCATTTCCGTTTTTAATATTTAGAGTATTACTCTCAGTAACATTTCCGATATTGAAAAATTGAATATTTGCATTAGATAATACAGTTTCAATAGAAGAAGTATCTTTAGATTGAATAACAATTCCTGAGTTTTCAGAAAATAATAATTTAATAGAATCTGGTTCACCTAAACCAGTTATATCTATACCTGCTCCAATATTAGCATTAGCAAAACAAAGTTCTAATAAAGTTGTGATTAATCCGCCAGACGCAATATCATGACCTGCTACAATTTGTTCATCTTTTATTAAATTTTGTATTGTATTAAACACAGTTTTTACATAACTAGCGTCTGTTACGTTTGGCGCTTCGTTACCTATTTTATTTAATACTTGTGCAAATGAACTTCCACCAAGTTTAAAATCATCTTGTGAGATATTGATATAATAAATGCTACCAGCATTTTTATTAAAAACAGGCTCTACTACTTTAGAAATTTCATTACAATTTCCTGCTGCGGAAATAATAACAGTACCAGGTGAAATCACATCTTCACTAGAGTATTTCTGCTTCATTGATAAAGAATCTTTCCCCGTAGGCACATTGATTCCTAATTCGATAGCAAACTCTGAAATAGCTTTAACAGCTTCATATAAACGCGCATCTTCACCTTCATTTTTACAAGGCCACATCCAGTT
>CAZECB010000371.1:0-1747 GCA_964510745.1 uncultured Flavobacteriaceae bacterium
GAACCAAAGAATAGATTCGATATCTAAATGGTTTGTAGGCTCATCTAAAAGTAATATATCATTGTTCTGAAGTAATAACTTTGCTAATTCAATACGCATACGCCAACCTCCAGAAAACGTATCTGTTAGCTTATTAAAATCTTCTCTTCTAAACCCTAAGCCTTGTAATATTTTTTCTGTCTCTCCTTGATAGTTATAGCCTCCTAATATTTCATATTGATGCTGAACATCATTCAAATCAATCATTAGTTGATTATAGCCTTCACTTTCATAATCTGTACGTTCTATCAACTGCGTATTAATGTCTTCAATTTTAGTTTCAAGAATTTTAATTTCAATAAATGCTTGGTAAGATTCTTCTAAAACAGTTCTCCCTAACACAAAATCAATATCCTGTTTCAAAAACCCTATTTTTAAATCTTTATCTTCAGCTATTTGCCCAGTGGTAGGTTCGATTTCTTTAGATAGAATTTTTAACAGTGTTGATTTTCCTGCACCGTTTTTACCTACTAATCCAACGCGATCGCCATTACCTAAACGAAATGTGATATCTTCAAATAAATTCTCGCCTTGAAACGAAATAGAAACCTTATGTATATTAAACATCTTTGTTGTAAAAATCACATCATTAACTCGCAAATCGCTAACTTTGTAATTATATTAAGGGTGCAAAAATAGGCAATTGTTTATGTTAAAAAAAGGAAATAAATTATATGGTATTTTATCTGGCCATTGCCCTAAATGTCATTCAGAATCGATGTACGTTAATAACAATGCGTACCATCTTTTTGAAACTTTAAAAATGCATGAACGCTGTTCTAATTGTCAAACAAAATATAAAATAGAACCTTCTTTTTTTTATGGTTCTATGTATGTTAGTTATGGTGTGGGTGTTGCTTTTGCAGTAGTAGCTTTTATAATTACATATATATTACTAGAAACTAGTGCTATTGTTTCATTTATTGCCATTGTATTCACAATGATTGGTTTTCTGCCTATAATTTTAAGGCTGTCTCGTAATATTTGGATTAACCTATTTATGACATATGATAAAACTCTAGTTAAGAAATAATTTATCATATCTCCTAATATCAATTTCTTTATCTAAATTCCCACAATTTTCTATAGTATCATAAAGTTTTTTGGCTACATAAGGCCCTATCATTACTCCTCTTGTACCTAAACCATTAAGTATATATATGTTTTCATGTTTAGGATGTTGCCCTATTAATGGGCGTCGATCATTTACTGTAGGGCGCATGCCTGAAAAATGATTTACAATTGTAAATTCACATTTCAAAAAGCGTTTTAATTTTTGTAGTAATTCTTCTTTACCAGAGGTCGTAATTTGAGTTGTTTTATCTTTCCAATTATACGTCGCTCCTAGTCGATACAAATCATTTCCTAACGGAATTAAAAACACGCTAGATTTAAGTACGAAATCAATTTTTAATTCTGGTGCATGGATGGTTAATAATTCACCTTTTGTACCATCTAGCGGCAAATAATTAAAAAATGGATTCTGTTTTAAACCAAATCCTTCAGCAAATACAATATGTGTAGCCTTGTAATTTTTGTAAATCACAAATTCACTTTCTAGTTGAAGCTTTTTATAATTAAAATTTTCTTTTAATAATGTCTCTGTATTATTTAAGTGTTTTCTATAGTTTTTAATTAATAGCCCTGTATCTATTCTACCTGTTTCAAGTACTTTACCAAAACCAAAATCACTTTTTACATAGGGATG
>CAZECB010000371.1:1757-2255 GCA_964510745.1 uncultured Flavobacteriaceae bacterium
GAAGATAAGTATTGTGATAAGTTAGGTTTATCTGAAGCCTCAAACCAATTGTTTTGTTCTTCTACAGAAGCTAATAAGCGATATACTGGTGTTTTATAATTTAATGTAATGCCCAACGTTTTTTCTAATTTAGCATACATTGGTAATGCTACATCTAATTGTTCTTGGGCTTTCCAAACTTTTGTAAATCGTTTTAATACTAAAGGATTATATAAGCCTCCCGCTACAGTAGATGATGTTTGCACTACGTCGTTATCAATTACAACAAATGATTTCTGATTTTGCTTTAAAGTTTCACAAAACGAAATTCCAGCTAAACCAGAACCAACTACTATATAATCTATTGTTTTCATTATAGCAAAAATAACTTAAATATTGAATTTTCACAGTAGCATAAAAAGTTTCAAAATAACTTATTACTCTCAAAAATTATAATCACAAAAAAAGCGTTTACAATTAATTGTAAACGCTTTTTAAATTTTTGCTTTGTTATTTTAA
>CAZECB010000372.1:0-2237 GCA_964510745.1 uncultured Flavobacteriaceae bacterium
GCAGCTAATAATAAAGATGCTATTATAAACTTATATTACACACCTACTGTACTAACTACTAATTCTTTGATTTTTGAAAAGAAAAAAATGTCAGACTGGTGGCAGAAAGGCTATAATTATGCTAAGTATAAAAATAATGAGGTCAATGAGATTAAGCTAGAAGATTAACTATTGGTATCTTCTTTTCGTTTTAGTTTTTCAATCTTTTCATTTAATAATTTCACATCATAATCTTCAAGGATAATTTTTTTAGCTTTATTTAAATGACTTAAAGCTTTTTTATAATCACCCATTGTTGAATATGTTTTTTCATAACTGTTTTCAAAAATCCACCCTTTTTTATTTGGTGCATTTTCTTTTAAATAATTCTAAACTTTCAATGATTCTTTTGGATATTTTAATTCTATTAAATAAAGAAAAATCATGAAAATTATTTAAGCCATTTTCAGGCCAAAATCCTAAATGATTTATATTCTTGTTTTTCTTAGCAAGTTCAGCAACAATCACAGCGTCTTCAGAATGACCATACACAATGATATTGTCTGGAGTTTCTAGATGATTTCTTATAATTTTTCAGGTAATAAGTATTGGTGTCTTTTATCTTATATAATATTTTCTTCTATAAAATAATATTTTGTTAACGCATCTTGTATTGTTGGTATTGAAGCGCTTTGAGAATATCCATAGAATGTCTGTCAATAAAAGATAGTAGTTAATTGTTTCATCAATAAAAGCTTTTTAGTAAGACTACTAAACACTACAGGTCGTTACAATTTTGCAGATAATTAATATGCTTTTTTGTTACGATATTCTTCATAATGATGTACAAGTTATCTGTTTAACTTATCAATACGGGCTTGTACTTGCTCTAGTATTGTACGATTTGAAAACTGCCAACAATGCCCCTGCATTGGAGAAAATTCAATCACAGCATCAGATTTTGGGTTTTCAGTAGTTTTTAAAAAATCATTAAATACACGTGTTGCTGGGTTTAAATAAAAATCGTCCATATCTCCCATCCATACATAAATTTTGCCTTTAAGTTTAGGGCCTAATGTTTCCCAGTTTTTTTTAGCATGTAATTTAAAATCATATTTTTTCCAATGTTCTGCTACTTCTGTATCAATGACTCCTGTTATAGGATGAAATAAAGGTTTCGGTAAATCATCATCACCTTTAGGGCTATATAATGCAGTGTGCGCACTAAATTGACCTCCTGAATTGAGATATGTATTTGAAACTCCTTGTATATTTTCATACTGAATAAACTCTCGTAACGCTAATATAGGTTCTCCCATACCATTTCTCATCACAGGACGTTCATAATTAAATTCATTAGTAAATGCGTTTTGATCTTCATAAATATTAACTAACTGATAATTCTCAAATTCAACCGAATCTGGACTATACGAAAATACACCATTAAATGTATCTGGGTAATATAACTGCAAACCTAAAGATACCCAACCACCTGTAGAACAACCATCTACAAAACGAGTTTCCATAGTATTCGTGCCACGATAAGTATTTTCGATATGTGGAATGAGTTCCTTAATTAAAGATTCTCCATAAGGACCACTATTATCTGAGTCCATTTGGTAAGAATCTCCAAACGGACCTTCTCCATCTAAAAATACAGTAATAATTTGAGGGGATTTTGGTGAATCCCACCATTTCATAAATTCATCATCATTAAGTAAACGATTAATACGCGTATAGCGTCCACCATAGCCAGCAACATTATAACGAATAGCATATTGTTTATCTGCACTATAATTATGTGGCAATAATACTGAGGTTTTTAAATACATTGGTTTTTTCCAGAACTCTGAAAGTAATTCACTCTTAAAATTAACCATTTTAGCCAATTCATGATCTGTAATTGTTCGTTCAGGAATTATATGATTTAATGTTGTGTTAAAATTTAAAGTGCCATTTACTGTTATTTTTTGTTTCTCACTATATATATTTCCGGGAGCATCTGTTCTAGATTCGTTTGTATCTTGATCCCATAATACTTGTACATAATACTCTCCTTCTGGAATTTCAGAAAAGGCAATTGTACTTTCCCAATCTTTAATATTTGTGATTGTTAATACTTCATTTGAGTTAAAATTGTTAATATTTTTAGCAAAATATAAGTTTTACTCCTTGGGTTAGGCCAAATCTGTGTTCGTGGTTCAACTGGAGTTACTACATTAGACTGGACACACAGTTGCGAGATTTAGAGCTTTATA
>CAZECB010000373.1:0-2221 GCA_964510745.1 uncultured Flavobacteriaceae bacterium
TTATCATTCACGAAGCCGGCCATGAGTGGTTTGCTAACAATATCACTAATAAAGATATTGCAGATATGTGGATTCATGAAAGTTTTACCCATTATTCAGAAAATCTGTTTTTAGATTATTACTATGGCAAAAAAGCATCAGCAGACTATGTTATTGGTTGTCGAGCCAACATTAAAAATGATAAACCTATCATTGGACATTATGATGTTAATAATGAAGGTTCAGGTGACATGTATTACAAAGGTGCAAATATGCTTCATACCTTACGTCAACTTATTGAAGATGATGACAAATGGCGAGCTATTCTTAGAGGTTTAAATAGAGACTTTTATCATCAAACGGTGACAAGTCAGCAAATTGAAGATTACATCAGTAAAAAAACAAATAAAGACCTCAGCGCTTTTTTTAATCAGTATTTAAGAGATGTTCGTATACCAACACTAGAATATAAAATTGAACACAAAGCGCTAAAATTCCGCTACGTTGATATTGTTGATGGTTTTGACATGCCATTAGAAATAAACATTAATGGTAGAACTGAATGGATTTTTCCAAATAACCAATGGCAAACAAAGCCTATTAAAAGTGATGACTTTAGTGTAGATAGAGATTATTATGTATATTCTAAAAAGTTAAATTGAAGCTCTTCTGTCATTCCTGCGTAGGCAGGAATCTAAAATATGTACAAAACAATTCACCAATATTATTTATATCTAATAACAAATAAAAAATATGGTGTCTTATACATTGGTGTGACAAATAACTTAGAACGAAGAATGTTTGAACATAAAAATAAACTTGTCAAAGGCTTTTCTTCAAAGTACAATCTTGATAAATTAATATATTATGAAATCTTTCAATATGTAAATGACGCAATTAAAAGAGAGAAGAATATAAAAAAATGGAAACGTGATTGGAAAATAAAATTAATAGAAGAATCTAATAAGGATTGGAATGATTTATCAAATGATTGGTTTGATTAATAAGATTCCTGCCTACGCAGGAATGACAACCTAATTATAATTGCTATGAAACTACCAGAACTCTATTTTGAACGCAATACCGATTGGTACAATTGGCTATTAGCAAATCACGACAAACATAAAGCTATATATCTTATATTTTATAAGCTGGAAACAGGTGTGCCAACCATGCGCTGGGAAGACGCTGTAAAAGTTGCCTTGTGTTTTGGTTGGATAGATGCTACCGTGAAAAGCCTAGGGCATGGTAAACGACGACAATATTTTACACATCGTAACCCTAAAAGTACATGGAGCGCATTAAACAAAAAATACATTATAGAGCTTGAAGCAAAAGACCTGATACAACCATCTGGCTATAAAATGATTGAACTTGCTAAAGCCACAGGTACCTGGACCGCTATGGACGATGTAGAAAATGGGATAATTCCACCAAAGCTTCAAGAAGCGTTTGATGCTAATCCACAAGCCTTTGATAATTACAAAAACTTTTCAAAAGGCTATCAAAAAGGCTATTTATCATGGCTAAATGCTGCCAAGCGGGAAGACACTAAAAGCAAACGTATTAAAGAAATTATTCGCTTATGCGATGCAAATATTAAAAGTAGAGGCATTTGGTAACATCAAAACAATTTACAGTAGGCTTATTAGATAAATTTCATTTATATATTCCTGAGGAAATTTATAAACCTTTTGCGGACGCTAAGCATAGTCGTGTAAAGTTAGTAGCGACATTTAACAATACATCCATAGAATTCTACGCTGCTATAAAAAAAGATAAAAACACAGGCGATTATGTATTTATGTTTAGTAAACAAAAACAGAAAGCATTGGGCGTTGTTTTAAATGATTACTTGGAACTTCAAATTTTTGAAGATACCTCAAAATATGGTGTAGATATGCCAGAAGAACTGGAAGCTGTACTACTAACCGATTACGAAGCCTATCAACTATTTGAAAGCTTTACACCAGGAAAACAACGCAGTATTATTTATGCCATTTTACGTATAAAAAATAGTCAGTCAAGAATAGATAAATCTTTAATCCTTTGTGAGAATTTAAAACGTGGTGTAACTGATCCCAGATTATTTTTAAAACCTTTGTAGTGAACTGGTAAATTGTATAAGCTAAGTTCTAACAAAGATATGTATTATCTTTGTTAGAACTTAGCTAAAATCTATTGATTATCCAGGGCAAACTCATACTTTGCCTTGTAGAATTTTGACTAGATATTTATTGTC
>CAZECB010000374.1:0-2160 GCA_964510745.1 uncultured Flavobacteriaceae bacterium
CAGCTTTTAGGCATTAAGCTCGCAGCTAGTGAATTTATTGGGTACATACAATTAGCAGACTTAAAAGATGTAGCCAATGCTACACATCTCACCTATAACAAATCTATTATTATGGCGACCTATATGCTTTGTGGTTTTGCCAATTTTGCATCGATAGGAATACAAATTGGTGGTATAGGCTCTTTAGCACCTAGGCAACGAAAAACATTGTCTAAATTTGGAATGAAAGCTTTAATTGGTGGTACTATTGCTTCTCTAATTTCTACAACTATAGCAGGAATGATTATTGGATAACACATATTCCTACGAAAACAGGAATCTCATAGTTTATAGTTAATAACTTTTAATATTATAAAGAGATGAATTTAGCTAAGTTCACCTCTTATTTTTTATTTTTAAACGCTGGTAAATTTTGTCATGCTGAACTTGTTTCAGCATCTTATCACAATAAAAATCAAATTTAATTTAATGAGATTTCTGCTTTCGCGGAACATAAACATGAAACAATATCACGACTTAGTAACACACGTTTTAAAAAACGGAAATGAAAAAGGTGACCGTACAGGCACAGGTACAAAAAGTGTTTTTGGTCATCAAATGCGATTTGATTTAAGTGAGGGTTTCCCCATGGTAACTACTAAAAAGCTACATTTAAAATCTATTATATACGAATTACTTTGGTTTTTAAAAGGAGATACAAACATAGATTATCTAACAGAAAATGGTGTGCGTATTTGGAATGAATGGGCAGATGAAAATGGAGATTTAGGCCCTGTTTATGGGCATCAGTGGCGTAACTGGAATAGTGACGAAATTGATCAGATTAAAGATATTGTAGATACTTTAAAAAACAATCCAAATAGTAGACGAATGTTAGTCTCTGCTTGGAACCCTTCTGTATTACCAGATACCTCTAAATCATTTAGTGAAAATGTAGCTAATGGGAAAGCTGCTTTACCTCCATGTCATGCCTTTTTTCAATTTTACGTCGCTAATGGAAAATTATCGTGTCAACTCTATCAACGTAGTGCAGATATATTTTTAGGAGTTCCTTTTAATATTGCATCTTACGCATTATTTACTATGATGATGGCGCAAGTATGTGGCTATCAAGCAGGAGAATTTATTCACACCTTTGGGGATGCTCATATTTATAACAACCATGTCGAGCAACTTGAATTACAATTATCGCGAGATTTGAGATCACTTCCAAAAATGATACTCAATCCTGATATTAAAAATATTTTTGATTTTACATTTGAAGACTTTACCTTAGTTGATTATAATCCACACTCGCATATTAAAGGAGTAGTGGCTGTTTAGTAAGTTAATTATGTTTGGCAAGAAAAAAACACCTCAACCACAAATAGATAAAGATCAATTAGAGCTTATTCATAACGCTCAGAATCGTATCAAGCAAAAAAAACGTTTGTATATTCATTGTGTTGTATTTTTAATTGGAGGATTGTTTTTAGTATTAGCAAATCTCGTTTTAGGAATTGGAGAAAGCTATAAATTGTTTCAATTAGATTGGTTTGTTATTGTTATTGGTATTTGGTTATTTATTCTTGCTTATCATGCATTTAATGTTTTTGTTACCCATAAATTTATGGGTAAAGATTGGGAGAAAAAACAATTAGATAAGCTTGTTTCAAAACAAGAGTTAAGGATAGAAAAATTGAAAAAGAAATTTGAAAAAGAAGAAGCACATATCGCTAAAAGTGAAGCTTACAATGCTACTATCTCTAAAAAAAATAATCAATTAACTATTATTGTAGCTGCTAGTGAAAATGATGCGATAGGAAAAGGCAATCAACTCATTTGGCATTTAAGTGATGACTTAAAACGATTTAAGTCATTAACTAATGGGCATCATATTATCATGGGACGTAAAACTTTTGAAAGTTTTCCTAAGCCTTTACCTAATCGTACACATATAGTAATTTCAAGCCAAAGTAATTATAATGCCCCAGAAGGTGTTATTGTAGTAAACTCTTTAGAGAATGCCGTTAAAGCTTCAAAAAGTGATTCACAACCTTTTATAATTGGTGGTGGTGAAATTTATAAACAAGCGATATTTATTGCTGATAAAATTGAACTTACTCGTGTGCATGAACATTTTGAAGCTGATACTTTTTTCCCAAAAATTGACTCTTCAAT
>CAZECB010000375.1:0-2159 GCA_964510745.1 uncultured Flavobacteriaceae bacterium
GTAGTGGTATAACTACTGATATATCCATATATTAATAATCGTTACTGTCAGATTTCATTATTAGTCCCACTATTAAAGATATGATGACACCAAAAAATAAACTACCAATTAATGTCATTGTTGAGAAAAAACCTGAGGAAGTAAATATTTCTGTCATTTTAGTAGCGGTTTCTAGTTGTTCTTCAGTCATATCTCCAGCATTTTCAAGCATTTGATTTTCATTTTCTACTCTAATATTTTGTATAAAATCAGTATCTATATAACCATAATGAATATAGGCATATATAGCGCCTATAATACCAGCAATAGCAGCTATTGCTAAACCTAGTTTCATAGCATCTCCAAGGGAAAATACATTACCATTTAATTTTTTATATGCAGAAAAAGCTAAAACGTAAAGTGTAATAGAAGTTATTGCACTTAAAATACTGATAATAGTATTTCTTTGCATATCTAAAGCATACCCTACAATAAGAAAAAGAACTGATGCTAATGCCATGTACATACCATAATTGTATGCAATTGGTTTTATTGGAGGTTTTTCAAATTCCATAAAATTTTAGTGTTTAAGGTTGATAATGCTTAGTTAGTAAACAAATATACTAAATTGTTACAGTTAGATTAATAAAATAAAATCTAAATAAATTATTGTTATTTTCTAAAAAAGGATTAAATTTGCATCTCGAAAAAACAAAGTAAAAATAAAGTATTTAGCGATGAGAAAAGGTATACATCCAGAAAATTATAGATTAGTTGCATTTAAGGATATGTCTAATGACGATGTGTTCTTAACAAAATCTACAGCAGACACTAATGAAACTTTAGAAGTTGATGGTGTTGAGTATCCATTAATTAAAATGGAAATTTCTAGAACATCTCACCCTTTTTATACTGGTAAATCTAAATTAATTGATACTGCAGGGCGTATCGATAAATTCAAAAATAAATATGCTAAATTCAAAAAATAAATTTAGCAACATAATATATTTACAAAAAGCCTTTCTATACTAGAAAGGCTTTTTTATTTTTACACAAACCACCAGTATCATGAATTATATTCTTTTTGATGGACCTTCACGTAATAACTTATTACCTTTTACCTATACACGCCCTGTAGCAGATATTAGAGTAGGGATATTAACGATTAGAGAGAAATGGGAACTGTATTTAAAAACAACCACAACTACAATTACTGAAGATTATTTATCTGAAAAATACCCTATGGTAGAATTAGAAGAGAATATCATGATAAATGGGTCTTTTTTACCAACTGTAGAACTTGTAGAATTAATTAAAAACTTGAAAAAAAATCAAGCTATATTTAAAGATGAAGATGTGATTGCATTTTTTTCTGAGGATGGGCAAGAGAACATTGATTTTGATAAATATGATGCTATTGAATATAATGATGTTATTATTAAAATAGAGCATACTTGGGATATTTTTTCTAAAAATGGAGAAGCTATAAAAGAAGATTTTGAACTACTAACTAAAGGAAAAAAATCACAACCTATACCAAACTCCAATAACTGTATTAATATAGAGCATATTTTTATTGAAGAAGGTGCAAAACTAGAATTCACAACACTTAACGCTAGTACTGGACCTATATATATAGGTAAGAATGCAGAAATAATGGAAGGAAGTATCATTCGTGGACCGTTTGCATTATGTGATCATGCAACAGTTAAACTTGGTGCTAAAATTTATGGGCCAACTACAATTGGGCCACATAGCAAAGTGGGAGGCGAAGTAAATAATTCAGTATTGTTCGGTTATTCTAATAAAGGACACGATGGATTCTTAGGAAATTCTGTATTAGGAGAATGGTGTAATTTAGGAGCAGATACAAATAACTCTAATCTTAAAAATAATTATGCAGAAGTACGTCTATGGAACTACCAAACAGAAGGATTTGCAAAAACAGGATTACAGTTTTGTGGTCTAATGATGGGAGATCATAGTAAATGTGGAATTAACTCTATGTTTAATACTGGCACAGTTGTTGGAGTAAGCTCTAACATCTTTGGAAGTGGTTTTCCTCGTAATTTTGTGCCAAGTTTTTCTTGGGGTGGAAGTAAAGGTTTTGTAACATACAAAACTAACAAAGCTTTTGAAGTGGCAGAAGTGGTTATGAAAAGAAGATATATTAACTTTAC
>CAZECB010000376.1:0-2158 GCA_964510745.1 uncultured Flavobacteriaceae bacterium
ATCGAAACGCTTAGGTGTTAAGATTTTTGGTGGACAAGCTGCCATTGCAGGAAACATTATATTAAGACAACGAGGTAATACACATCATCCAGGTGAAAACGTATACCAAGGAAAAGATCACACATTACATGCTAAAGTTGATGGTCTTGTGAAATTCACAAAGAAAAAAGATAACAGATCTTATGTGTCTATTGAAGCTTTTCAAGCTTAATAAAACTTTTCTTTAAAATAAAAAACCTCAACTTGAAAAAGTTGAGGTTTTTTATTTTAAAGAATTCATTTGATGAAGTGATTTTTTTTGTAGATTTAAGCATATAAACAAAAAACTTAATAAAAATGAAAAAACTAATTATTTGTGCGACACTCTCACTTACCTTATTATCTACTAGTTGTTTAGGTTCTTTTAGTGCCTTTAATGGGTTAAAAGACTGGAATAATGATTTAACTGACAGTCGATTTGTAAACAATCTAGTATTTTGGGGCTTAAATATTATCCCAGTATATGGCCTGTTTTTCTTTGGAGATACTGTAATTTTTAATGTTATTGAATTTTGGAGCGGAAGTAACCCGATTGCAATGAATGACGGTGAATTTGAAACTCAAATCGTTTCACATGAAGGTACAAAACTAGAAATGACTGCGTCTAAAAACCGTTTTGAGATTTTAATTTTAGATGGTGAACGTAAAGGAGAGCGAGTAGATTTAGTTTACAAACCTTCTGAAAAATCTTGGAATGCTATTAAGCAAAATGGAGAAATGATAAAACTATCTTCTTTTGAAGAAGGTTTAGTTGTGTACCATTTACCTAATGGTGATAACTTTAAATTTAATCCTAATGTAGCTAGAGAAGAAGGATTAGCAATTATGGACGCAAATATTAATAATTATATTAACAGAAATGAGCAGCTTCCAAGAGTTGTGACTGCTAAATAATTATAAACTTTTAATTCTAAAATATATTCAAAAATATATTTTAGAAAACGAGATCATAAAATTTTAAAACCCTTTCTAAGATATTTAGAAAGGGTTTTTATTATATTTATAATCCTGAAAATTAGAGTTTAATTTTAAAATCATATAATTATGCTTCCTTTTAGAACCGAAATTAGAAATTCCCCAAGGGAGCAGATCTTGAAAATTTATTTAAAAGATACAGCTTTAGATAATTCAGTTAAGACCTACCTTGAAAATTTCAAAGACATTAGAATTATAGAAGTCAACGAAAGTATAGCTCAAAATCGTGTATCTAAAAACATTACTGTATATCGAAAAGAAGGAGTTGATATTAATGTTTTGAAAGATGTTATAGATGATTATTTGATGAGCTATTTTAAAAATTAATAACTCTCTAATTACTTCTATTTCAAAATATCTCTTACAATTTTGAGATGATGCTTGGTATGCATATTCAAAAACTTAATAGTAGTTTTTTTGTTAAGTGTTCCAAAATAAAGATGTTTAAAATTAGATTTTGAATCTAACTCCTCTAACAAAGCTATATCTCTTCTAGTTCCTTTTAGTTTTTCTGTCAATTCTTTTTTAGAGATATCTTCTTTTGGATTAACCGCTTTAGGAGCTTTACCTTTACCTCTAGGAATATAATTAAAAAACAAACAAAACCTTCCTATAAGAGTTAATTTCGTTTTTGTATTAAGATCAGATTGCTGCATTATTTTAATGATGCTATTAATAACAATAAGACTATGATTTAATTGCCAGGATATAGAGGCTTTAGAAACTTTTAGATTTTTTTGATCTGCTGAGGAAATATAGTTTTCTAAACTATTTAAGTGCTGTTCTAAAAGTTGTATTGAAGACATAATAAAAAAATAAGTAATAAAATTAAGCAAAATAAAAACCCAAACATTTAATGTTTGGGTTTTAAAATATTTATAACAATATTAATATTAAGACTAGAATTTAGTCTAGTATCTATAATGCTCTGGTTTGTAAGGCCCTTCAGGAGTTACGCCAATATAACTCGCTTGATCATCACGTAACTCTGTTAACTCAACACCAATTTTAGCCAAGTGTAATTTTGCTACTTTTTCATCTAAATGTTTTGGTAACATATAAACTTCGTTTTTGTAAGCTTCTTTGTTGTTCCAAAGTTCTATTTGCGCTAAAGTCTGATTTGTAAATGAGTTACTCATTACAA
>CAZECB010000377.1:0-2136 GCA_964510745.1 uncultured Flavobacteriaceae bacterium
CCCCGACCTCCGGGTTATGAATCCGACGCTCTAACCAACTGAGCTACCTCGCCATGAATTTAAGGCTGCAAATATAAAAACAAATTGATTGAGAGCAAACAATTAACTGTATAAATTATATTTAAAATTAGTTTTAAACTAAACAATTAATGTATATATTGACCATCCAATATAATTAATAAAATGGACGATAAAGTTAAAATAGAATTAGAGTTTCCTATACAATCTTCCCCTCAACTCTTATATCAATATATATCAACACCATCAGGACTCTCTGAGTGGTTTGCAGATAATGTAAATTCTCGCGGTGAGTTATTTACTTTTATTTGGGATGGAAGTGAAGAACAAGCTAAATTACTTAATAAAAAGAGTAGTGAACGTATAAAATTTAGATGGTTAGATGATGAAGATGATACAAGTGTGTTTTTTGAAATTAGAATTCAAGTAGATGATATTACAAAAGATGTCTCTTTAATGATTACTGATTTTACAGATGAAGATGAAGTAGATGAAGCAAAAATGTTATGGACCAATCAAATTTCTAGTTTGAAACAAGTTTTAGGTTCTGCCTAACTAAACACTATTAATTTATTAAATATATTTGTCCCGATATAATTCGGGACTTTTTTTATGATTATAATTAACGGAGATTTAGTAGAAAACGGAATAGATAAAATTTCTATTACTAATAGAGGTTTTACCTATGGAGACGCACTTTTTGAAACCATAAAAGTGAGTCAGGGTAAAGTGTTGTTTTTAGAAGATCATTATTTTAGGTTAATGGCATCAATGCGTATTTTGCGAATGGAAATCCCAATGAATTTTACTTTAGAATTTATTGAAAGTGAAATACTTGAAGTTATTGAAAGGAATAAGTTGTTAAAGCATACAGCTCGTGTTAAATTTATGGTTAATCGTAAAGTAGGGGGTTTATATGCGCCGACTACAAATGACATTGATTATATGATTTCTGCTAAAGTATTAGATGAAGATTTTTATATGCTAAATACAGATGATTATTATATTGATTTGTATAAAGATTTTTATATAGCTCCAGGATTGTTATCTACTTTAAAAAGTAATAACAGATTGATAAATGTAATTGGTAATGTGTATGCTAAAGAGAATAATTTAAATAATTGTTTGATTTTAAACACAAATAAAAATGTAACAGAAACTTTAAATGGAAATGTGTTTTTAGTAAAAGGAAATGTAATAAAAACACCTCCCTTAGAAGATGGTTGTATTAAAGGAATCATGCGAAAACAAATTATTGAAATTATAAATCAAACTTCAGATTTTGTTTTAAAAGAAGTATCAATATCTCCTTTTGAACTTCAAAAAGCAGATGAATTATTTTTAACAAATGTTATTGTTGGTATTCAGCCCATTTCAAATTATAGGAAAAAAGAATTTGAAAATACTGTTTCAAAACGGTTATTAGGAAAACTTAATGTAAAAATAAGATTGAATTAATTATAACTAGGATTTTCGGGAGCATTAGACCAGATGCTATAATCACTGCCAAATTCTACCATTTTTTGCTGCCAAAATGTAGAACAACATTTTTGTATAATTTTATTTTCATAAGTATTTTCGGAAACAATCCAAGTATCTGCATTTAATTCACTCTGTAATTGATTATTTTCCCAACCAGAATAACCTAAGAAAAATCGAATATCTGTATCTCGAAGTCTTTGATTTTTCATTAATTCTATTACAAAGTCAAAATCACCTCCCCAATAAATATTATGCGATATTTCTATACTATCTGGAATTAAATCTGGTACAGTATGAATAAAATATAAATTATCTTGATCTACAGGACCACCATTATAAACCTTAAATGATGCCGTCATATCTGGTATTAAGTCACTTATTGTATACTCTAAAGGTTTGTTAAATATAAACCCAACAGATCCTTCTTTAGTGTGATCTGCTAATAATATGATAGATCTATTAAACGAAGGGTCTCCAATTATAGATGGTTCAGCTATTAATAAATGCCCCTTTTGGAGTTTGTAATTAGTCACTTTTTATTATTTATAATAATTAAAAATAAAACTTATTTAATTAATAAACAATGTTTTGATAAAAAAAAGCCTGTCTTAATTAAAGACAGGCTTTTTAATAAAA
>CAZECB010000378.1:0-2134 GCA_964510745.1 uncultured Flavobacteriaceae bacterium
AGACCGTATGGAAATTATTAATGTGACTGGATATACTATTGAAGAGAAAGTAGAAATAGGAAAAAAGCATTTATTACCAAAACAATTAGAAGAACACGGATTAACAGATGCGCATTTAAAAATAGCAAAACCACAATTAGAAAAAATAGTAGAAGGGTATACCAGAGAATCAGGCGTTAGAGGCCTAGAAAAACAAATTGCAAAAATGGTGCGTCATGCAGCTAAAAATATTGCAATGGAAGAAAATTATAACCTTAAAGTGACTAATGAAGATGTAGTATCTGTATTAGGAAGCCCAAAACTAGAGCGCGATAAATATGAAAATAATAATGTAGCAGGCGTAGTTACTGGATTAGCTTGGACAAGTGTTGGTGGTGATATTTTATTTATAGAATCTATTTTATCAAAAGGTAAAGGGAGTATGACCATTACGGGTAACTTAGGGAAGGTGATGAAAGAATCTGCTACCATAGCTATGGAATATATTAAAGCCAATGCAGATGTATTTGGCATCAATACAGAAGTGTTTAATAATTATAATGTACATATTCATGTGCCAGAAGGAGCTACACCAAAAGATGGCCCAAGTGCTGGGGTGACGATGTTAACCTCATTAATTTCTTTATTTACACAACGTAAAGTAAAAAAGAGTTTGGCTATGACTGGAGAAATTACATTAAGAGGGAAAGTACTTCCTGTAGGTGGTATAAAAGAAAAAATACTAGCAGCCAAGCGTGCTAGAATTAAAGAAATCTTACTTTGTAAAGATAATAAAAGTGATATAGAAGAAATTAAAGCAGATTACTTAAAAGGACTTAAATTTCATTATGTATCAGAAATGAGTGAGGTGATAGATATCGCATTGACTTCTCAAAAAGTGAAAAACGCAAAAGTATTATAAGTATTAAACCTCAATTTTAATTGAGGTTTATTTTTTTAAATTAAAATAAATATTTCATACCCTCGTTTTAAGATAGATTTAGTTATTTTGTGCTTTTATGAGGATAAGATTAACCTACATTTTTATTTCATGTTGCTTTACTTTTGGTTTCTCCCAAATAGGAGGTGAGTCTACTTACCAATTTTTAAACTTAGTATCTTCTCCAAGGCAAGCCGCATTAGGAGGTAGAGTATTAACTAATGTGGACTATGATGTTACACAACCCTTATATAATCCAGCTACTATAAATCCAGAACTAGACAATCAATTAGCTCTTAATTACTCAAGCTTTTTAGGAGGTATTAATTATGGTACAGCTGCATATGCCTATACTATAGACAGGCATGCACAAACAATACATGCAGGCTTAACCTATATTAATTACGGTTCATTTGATGGCTTTGATGAAAACGGAGTGTCAACAGGATCATTTACTGGTAGTGAGGCAGCATTATCACTAGGTTATGCACGTCAAATAGGATATAGTGATTTTTATTTAGGAGGAAATTTAAAATTGATAACCTCTAAGTTAGAATCTTTTACTTCTCTTGGTGTAGCAGTAGATGCAGGCTTATTATATATTGATGAAGATATTGATTTTGTCGTCACAGTAGCTGTAAGAAATTTAGGAACCCAAATAACTACTTTTGCAGGTCAACAAGAACCATTGCCATTTGAAGTAAGTTTTGGGATATCACAAACCTTAGAAAATATACCAGTGCGTTGGCATGTGACTCTAGAAAATCTTCAACAGTGGCCTATTGCTAGAGCAAATCCAGCTAGAGTTACTATAGACTTAAACGGAAACACAACTCCTGAAGAGATTAGTTTTCTTGATAATGTATCTCGCCATTTAATACTAGCTGCGGAAATATTTCCAGAAAGTAAATTTAATTTAAGATTTGGTTATAATTTTAGAAGAGCAGAAGAATTACGTATTTTAGAGCAACGAAACTTTTCAGGGTTATCAGTTGGCCTAGGAGTAAAACTTAATAAATTACGATTTAGTTATACGCATGCACGTTATTCAGGTGCTGCAAATGCTAGTTTTTTAGGACTACAAATAGATTTACAATAGTGACAAAAATTATTACAATAGCTATAGATGGTTTCTCTTCAACAGGAAAAAGTACAATCGCAAAACAGCTTGCAAATAAATTAGGGTATATATATGTAGATACTGGCGCTATGTAC
>CAZECB010000379.1:0-2132 GCA_964510745.1 uncultured Flavobacteriaceae bacterium
GCCCGAACCTATGGACTTTAAGTCCATAGTGATTCAGTTACTGCTTACTTTTTGGAGCATTAATATCTCCAACAGATCCTATAGCAGTTTTAGGCATTTTAAAAAAAGCAAATGCTCCAAAGAAATTAGAAACAAAAATTGTTGGTGAATCTCTTTTTAATGATGGCGTTGGTGTAGTAGTATTCTTGACAATTTTAAAAATTGCATCCCCCGAGACAGGAAGTTTTGAAATGAGTGAGATAATCAAATTATTTGGATTGGAAGTTATTGGGGGAATCTTTTTAGGAATGGCTTTAGGTTGGATTACCTATAGGATGATGAAATCTATTGATAATTATGAGGTTGAAGTAATCATTACTGTAGCTGCTGTTATGGGCGGTACTGTATTGGCGCATGAATTTCATTTGTCAGCACCATTAGCTATGGTAACTGCTGGGTTAATTGTTGGTAATGATACGGTTAGAAACGCTGCTATGTCTGAAATAACAGAAGCTTATGTAGATAAGTTTTGGGAGCTTATAGATGTACTATTAAATACTATTTTATTTGTAATGATAGGTATGGAAATGCTTGTTTTAACTTTTGAAGGAAGTTATATTTTTGCAGGCTTATTAGCAGTTCCTATTGTTTTAATATCCAGATTTGTATCACTTTGGGGGCCCATAAAAATGTTTTCAAAACGTTTAGAATTTGTGCCTAATACTAATTTAATAATGACTTGGGGAGGATTAAGAGGTGGTATATCTATAGCTTTAGCATTAAGTTTAACTACAGAAATGCATAAAGAACTCTTTTTAGTAATCACTTACGTTATTGTGGTGTTTTCAATCATTGGACAAGGATTAACTGTAGGACCTATTGTAAAACGATTGACACGTTCAAAAGACTAATACACTTTTAAATAAGGTTGAACTTCATTAAACGGAATTGTAAACTCTGTTAATCTCTGATCATAAGTTGCAATTTCATATACATTATATGATAAAATAATACCTTTATCATTAAACCCAATAGTTCCAGGAAGCTGAAATGTATTACCAAAAAAGTAATCTTCAAAAGAACTTTTTTCATTAAAACTAAAGGTTTTTTTAAAATGATTTTTGCTAAGTTTTTAAATGTTTCTAGGTCATTTATAATATCTCTTAATGATAACAAGGTTCCATTTTCTGGATTAAAATTTAAAAAGGTAATATTCAAACTTCCGTGAGCACCACCAGTATTCACATTACTTGTTATAGGAATACTTATTATTTTCGAGGATTGATAAGTTACTTAGTCATCAAAAATAGCTTCCCAAATAGTTGTGCTTTCCTCAAAATTAGCTTTAAAAGAAATGTATTCAATATTAAAATTTTCAATAGCAGTATTGAGTTTTAAATTAGAGTTGTAATCTTCAGTATAATTTAATATGTTAGCAATGTGCGTTTTAATTTCTGAATTAATACGAGCTGCTATTTTATTGATTTCTTCAATTTGAGGAATATTAATATCTATAGTTGCAGGTTCAGCATACTTTAAATTTACTTCAGAAAATGTTAAAACAATTTCTTTTTTACAAGACGATATTAAAATAAAAATACATATTATAATTAGAAACTTCTTTATAAACTAAAGGTATTATATAGATTTGAATAGAACGAATTAAAAACTATTTTTGCTATAAATATATTTCGAATGAAATTTAATACAAAAACAATCCATGGCGGTCAAGAACATGATCCTGCTTATGGGTCAGTAATGCCTCCAATTTATCAAACATCAACCTATGCTCAAAGCACACCTGGTGGGCATAAAGGATATGAATATTCTCGTACACATAATCCAACAAGAAATGCTTTAGAAAATGCTTTTGCAAGTATAGAAAATGGAAAACATGGCTTAGCTTTTGGTTCAGGGCTAGCAGCAATAGATGCAATTGTGAAACTATTAAAACCAGGTGATGAAGTATTGTCTACTAACGACTTATACGGAGGAACATATCGTTTATTTACTAAAATATTTGAAGATTTTGGAATTAAATTTCATTTCATAGGAATGGAAAATTCTAAAAATATAGAGCAACATATTAATGTAAACACGAAATTAGTTTGGGTTGAAACTCCAACTAATCCAATGCTTAATATTATTGATAT
>CAZECB010000380.1:0-2128 GCA_964510745.1 uncultured Flavobacteriaceae bacterium
TATAATATACGAAAATTAATTCGTTTTAGGACTACTTACGGACATACAATAAAAATATTAATGCTTCTTTAAGATACAACTTTTAAACCAATAAATTAGTATAAATTCAGTATATTAAAGATTATTTTTAATTTATTTTATAATGGAGTAATAGTTTTTTATGGGAAAGTTCATTGCTGTTTCAAATAAAAAGGGTGGAGTAGGTAAAACTACAACCTCAATTAATCTTGCAGCTGCACTTAGCGTTTTAGAAAAAAAAGTATTGCTTATTGACGCTGATCCGCAGGGTAATGCAACTGTAGGTTTAGGCTTCGAAAATGCTGATGTTGAGTACGGAACACTTCAACTTATTGAAAACTCAGCAACAGTAAATGAATGTATTCATAAAATTAATGATTATCAAGATTTTATAGGGACCCGAATTAATTTAGCAGTAATTGAGATGAGTATTCAAAAAAATACAGATGTTTATCGGTTACGTAATGCTCTAGAACCTATTCGAGATCAATATGATTATGTGATTATTGATTGTTCACCAACATTAGGACTCATTGCACTGAATATATTTACAGCAGTAGACTCATTAATTATACCTGTGCAATCTGAATACTTTGCATTTCAGGGACTTCAAAAACTATTGAGGACTTTAATTAGTGTTCGTAATACATCCAATCCTAATTTAGATATTGAAGGTATTTTGATTACCATGTATAACCCCTTAACTAAATTATCGAGAAATATTAAATCTGAACTTGATAAGCATTTTAAGTTTTTAGTTTTTAATACTATTATTAATAGAAATATAAAGCTTACAGAAGCACCTAGTTATGGGCAAGATATTATTAAATATGCTATTAATAGTGTGGGTGCATCAAATTACTTAAATTTAGCAGAAGAAATTATATTTAAAAACGATTCTGATACAGATGAAGAAATGGCTGGTTTAGGAAAACATATTGATGAAATTATAAAAAATACAGATATTGATGATTTAGATTTTATTTTAAATCTAAAGGCTGAAGATACTGCTACTACTTCAAAAACTAATTTATCAAAATATGATGCCATTATTGGTTTGACAAAAGATCAATTAAAAGAAGTTAGAGGTTTAGTATACAATGATCTCTTTAGTAATGTATGGATGTATAGAGTTAATGAAAAAACTAGATTATTCAGTAAAAAATATTTGTATTTATATTTTCATGATGACAAAGTTATTGATTATTCATTACATCGATTTAAAATTTCTTCTCAAAAAACTGAAGCTAATTTATTAATTGCGATAAATAAATTAGATGATTAATTTAAACTATAGATAAAACAAAATTAGTTTTATGCATAATATTAAGCAGGAAATTTTAGCATTGCAAAAGGTTTCTATGATGTTAGAACCTTCTGAAGAACAACGTAATAATTATACAAAACAAATAGGTGAGTATGCTAACACATTTATAAATAACTTAAAGCATGCAAATGCATATTCTAACCAAAAAGAGACGCCTCATGTATTTAAAATTACCTCCGAGTGTAAAACACTATCAGAAATTTTAAAAATTTATAAAGATGAAGTAGCTTCAAAAGGAATAAATGCTGCTTCTGGTGGTCATTTAGGTTATATCCCTGGAGGTGGAATTTACACATCAGCAATTGCAGATTATTTAGTAGATGTAACTAATGAATATGTGGGAATGCATTATGCTTCTCCAGGAGGAGTTACTATTGAAAATGAACTAATTGATTGGATGAAATCTATTTTTGGGTTTCCTGAAACAGCTATTGGTAATTTAACATCTGGTGGTTCTATTGCTAACTTAATTGCATTAACTGCAGCACGGGATAAGCATGAGATAAAAGGCGCTAAAATTGAAAAAAGTGTTATTTATGTTAGCCCTCAAGTACATCATTGCATTTTTAAAGCATTACAGATTATTGGGCTAAGTGATATTGTGATTCGTCATGTGGAGTTAGATGGTAATTCTAAAATTATTCCTGAAGATATCTCTACTAAAATAGAAACAGATAAACAGAATGGATTGATCCCATTTCTTATTGTCGCATCATCAGGAACAACAGACACAGGAGCTATAGATCCTTTAGAACCTGAGTTCGATTAATAAAAAGCGAGTTG
>CAZECB010000381.1:0-2124 GCA_964510745.1 uncultured Flavobacteriaceae bacterium
CAAATGCCAAGATGGACAAAATCAGCATGATTTTGGAAGTATAGTGCGTAACGTTTGATGTATGAGGCGGAATGTCCCGTTAGGGCATTATGACTTCATACATTCGTGTTAGCGATAGTTTATTTTATTTTTATAGACTTAATAGTTTCAATATATTTGTTTCTCAATTCAGTTTTATTAGTATACGCTGTACCAATAAACATTACTGATTTTTCATCATTACTCAAGACTACTTGATAAACTAAGCCATTTTTACCATTATAAGTTGTTTTAGAATCTAGAACCAATGCATCATATTCCCCTATTGTAATTTCTTTTAATTGTGGAGAAATTATACCTATTCCAGAAGAGATATGTTTTTTGATTAAGTTTTGTGTATACGATTTCAATTCCGATCTACTCATTTTAGGTAAATTTCCAAATACCATTGAATTAGCAAATTCATTTTGCGCGTCTTTTTTACCGTTTTCAGAAAACATAAACATATTTGTAGCAGTCAATGAATGTTTGAACTGAGTGATTTTTTTTTCAAAAGTAAAATTAGCGAGTTCTAGTTCGTTTAATTCAATACTTTTCTCATAAATAATAGATTTCAATATCTGTATTAACTCTAAGCGACCTTTTACATTATCATATTCTGTTTGTGCATAAACAATTGTGCTAAAATCTTCATCACCAAAGGATGTTATAAGAGCTTCTTTATTACCTTTTAAATCACCTCCTTCTGCGAATACACCTGAAAAACCATTAAATTTTGTGTCACTTATTATATCATAAATGCCAGATTCTTCTAATTTCATATCATTTCTACTTTCCAAAAATGAAGTAGACACTTCCATAAATTGAATATAATGATTTTCAGATTTTTGATATCTTTTTAATTCGGGATGATATTCATAGCTATCAGGAATAATAGCGAAGAAACGAGTTCCTTTAACTCTTTTATGGTTTTCACTTTTAGTTACATTAACTTCTTCAATAAAAGGATTATCTCTTTTTATTTTTTGAGCACAAGAGTTGAAAAATATAATTAGAATTAAATAGGGTAAGTTTTTCATCATTTTTTTAATTATCGCTAACGTTAAATGTAAACGTCTGTGCGTGCAAGAAGGTCGGCGACCTTTGAAACTAGCACAAGGTGTTACACTTTTTAGTTTTTAAATTTCAGAGTTAAAATAATAAAATTTGTAACACCGACCTCACAAATACACAACAACCTTTGCTCAAAACACTAAAAAGCATTGCGTTTACATGGTGTTAGCATACGTTTTTTTCTATAGCTATAAATAAAATAGTTATTATAGCAAAAGGAACTAAATCAGTTATACTACTGTATATCGCATAAAAAAATATATTCCCATCAAGCTCACCTTTATTTTTAATCCAATACCCATCAACTAATCTTCTATTTTGTATGTGGAAAGCCTCTTTTATAAATAGTCTTGAATATATCAGCATAATTAGTTTTATTGTAAGGACAGAAATTAAAGGAGAGAAAGATAATAGGATACAATTGAATTTACAGAGAAAGTTCCACCCGATCATTTCCATCATAACGCCTACCAAGCTAATATAAGCTGATGCTTTTAAATAAATTATGAAATATTTTTTTTCTTTTAAGTCTTCGTTAAATGTAACTACGACAATGCTAAGAGCAACGAAAATTACTATTACGATATAAAAATATGTTTTTGAAAGATTCATTAATTATTGCGAGAAAATTCGATTTAACAACTTCAATTCTTGAATCCAATACTTTTGTTCTAAATCTTTTAACAAGTTTGTATCATCGTGTTTAAAATCGATGTTTTTTGTTGGTCCGCATTGGCTATAATCTAACAGGGAATTTCCGTTTTCATTTAAATCATCATATTGCCCATAAAAAATCCATTTACCTTTTTTTTCGGGATACCCAGAACAAGTGGATTTGTAATACCCATCAATAATATCATCTTTTTTAATATTTCCTTTATATGGCTTTATTACTTTAAATTCATAGCAATCATATGCGTATGTTACTAATTCACCTATGAAAATAATGTCAGTATAGTTTATAAAATCTTCTGCTTTTTTTTCATCCCATTTACGCCAAAACAAGCCACAAATACAACCATATGATATATT
>CAZECB010000382.1:0-2097 GCA_964510745.1 uncultured Flavobacteriaceae bacterium
GACTTTAAGTCACCAGCCCGAACCTATGGACTTTAAGTCCATAGTGATTCAGTTCTATGTAAAAGCAATTTTAAATCCCGAATTCGCACTTTGTAAATCTAGTCGCCCACATTTTTATACTATAGTATTAGATGTTATTCCAAATATTGTTGTAATAGTTTTCATTCTTGGTGGTTTTTTGGGTTTAATTAAATCGCAAAGTAATATTGCATTGGGTGACTTTATAGAAACGTATAACCTTTATGTAGATATACCAAGGTGGTTATCATTAACAATGTATTTATGGTTTACATATAAATTTATTTCAAGCTATAAAAAAGATGAAAGAAATGAGGGTTTCATAAAATGGGTAAAACGTTTTACTATAGGATTTTCAATCTTTTCTATAATATGGCTTTTACATTTAGTCCCTTATTTAATTCCTTCATTATCTAATACATTATTAAAATTTGTTAGTTGGTACCCGGTATATATTCCTTTAATTATTTTAGTGTATTGGTTAGGTATTAATGGCTATATCATCAGTTTTAAAACTTATAAAAAAGCGTCAAAACCTCAAGTTTTTTCAAATGAGATAGTTTTAAATACCATTTCAACTTTAGAAAACTTAATGAAAAAAGAACAATTGTATTTAAATCCATTACTTAAACTTGATGATGTAGTAAAACAAACAGGAATCCCTCAAAAAACAATTTCAGCAATCTTAAATCAACACCTAAATAAAAGTTTTAATGATTATGTGAATTCATTTAGAATCGAAGCATTTAAAAAACGATTATTAACAGATAATTCTGAAAACTTAACGATTACAGGTATGGCATTTGAATGCGGTTTTAACTCACAAGCTACTTTTCAACGTGTGTTTAAAGCTAACACCAATCAATCTCCGAGTGAGTTTAAAAAAGCGCATCAAAAAAATCAGTAAAACTTATACTCAAATCTAGATTTGAGTAGACTATATAGGTGTCTATGACTTTATTTGTCAAAAATTAAATTTATGAGAACCTACTTTTATAAAATTTGCTTTCTATTAAATGTTATTAGTTTAAATGCCCAAGAGAATTTTTCTCAAGATACTTTGCAAGCTAGAATACAAAGCGTTGAGAATAGTTTAAGTCCTTTAATATATATTGAAGGAGATGTGCTTTGGAATATTGAACAACAAATGCACAAATATAATATTCCAGGACTTAGTATAGCTGTAATTAATAATTATAAAATTGAATGGGCTAAAGGCTATGGAACAATAAAAAGTACAGAAAAAACACCAATAACAACCAATACAGTTTTCCAAGCTGCATCTGTAAGTAAATTTGTCAATGCCGTCGCTTTGATGAAGTTAAAGGAATTAAAAAATATAAATATAGATGATGATATTAATACGCTATTGACATCTTGGAAATTACCGTATAATAAAAAAATAAGCACACAATTTATAACACTACGCCAATTGCTTAGTCATACATCTGGATTATCAACACATGGATTTAATGGTTATAAAAATTCCAATAAACTACCTTCAATTGTTGAAACATTAGAAGGAAAACGCCCTGCAAATTCTAGAAAAGTTAAACCTTTATTTCCACCTAACAAGAAGTTTAAATATTCAGGTGGTGGGACTACGATTTCTCAACTTATTTTAATGGACAATACAAATTCTTCTTATGAGAGTTTTTTAAATAAAAATTTGTTTCAACTGTTAGGAATGAAAAACTCATTTTACTCAATAGAATTTGATAAGTACCCTAATGATTTAGCTTATGCACATATAGAAAATGGTAAACCTTTAAAAAACAATTATAATATTTATCCTGAATCTGCAGCTGCTGGTTTATGGACAACGCCTTCAGATTTAGCAGAATTAATTATTGATATTCAGCTAAGCCTAAATAATGAAAACGGTAAAATACTCTCAAATAATTCAGCTAAAGATTTAATTACACCGCCCTTAAAGGACTATAATTCAGCATTAGGATTGTTTGTTGAAAAAGAAAACGGAGAAACTTATTTACAACATTCAGGGTCTATAAAAGGATATAGATCTAAATTTTATTGGTCTCAAAAATAGTTAAAACTATGTACTTTAGTGCATTTCGC
>CAZECB010000383.1:0-2076 GCA_964510745.1 uncultured Flavobacteriaceae bacterium
ATGATGAATGTCCTGAAGAGTTTGGACTTTTAAAATTTAATGGATGTCCTGATACAGATCAAGATGGTGTTCCTGACTCTAAAGATGAATGCCCAAAAATTCCTGGCCTAGAATCACTTAATGGCTGTCCTGATTCTGATGGAGATGGTGTTAGTGATTTCAAAGATGAATGCCCTCAAGTTGCTGGGGCTATAAATTTAAAAGGCTGTCCTGATACAGATGGAGATGGAATTCCAGATAAATTTGACCGCTGCCCTCAAAATCCAGGGCCTAATAATAATGGTGGATGTCCAATTCCAGATACAGATAAAGATGGCGTTAATGATGCCAATGATAAATGCCCTAGACAACCTGGTCCAGCAAGTAATGCTGGCTGCCCTATCTCCAAACCAGTTGCACCAGCACCAGCATCAAAAGTAGTTGCTTTCAGAACAATAACTTTTGAATACGCAAAAATTGTACTCAGCGCAAATAATAAAATGCTTCTTGATGAAATAGCAAATGCTATAAATGCCAAACCAGGGAAAATATTTCATATAGCTGGACATGCAGATAATACTTTTACAGATGAGCACAATCTTAAATTATCACGAAATAGGGCTGATATTGTTAAAAATTATTTAGTAGAAAAAGGTGTTGATGAAGCAAGATTAACTATTAAGGGTTATGGAGAAACTAGGCCTCTAGATCCTAATGATCTTGAATCTGAAGAAGCTAGAGCGAAAAATAGAAGAGTAGAAATCTTTGAAATAAACTAATTACTAAAAATTAAGTTTTAGATCCCAAGAATTAAAATTTTAAAATAAAAATCACTACACTAATAACTCTTAGGTAGTGATTTTTTATTTTCTAGATATTTAACTTTTAATTATAGATTTTATCGATTGATTTTTTTATTTTTATAATGTAAATCGATTATTCATGACCATCACACAATTACACTATGTCTTAGCAGTAGCTGAAAATCAAAACTTTACGAAAGCAGCAGAGAAATGTTTTGTAACACAGCCTACGCTAAGCATGCAGATTCAAAAATTAGAAGATGAATTAAATATTCAAATATTTGATAGAAGTAAAAAACCCATTGAACTTACAGATATAGGTAGTAAAATAGTATTTCAAGCTAGAAGTATTGTTAATGAAGCTGGTCGTATTAATGATATTGTTGACCAACAAAAAGGATTTATTGGAGGTGTATTTAATCTAGGGATTATTCCAACAGTAATGCCTACACTTTTACCTATGTTTTTAAAATCGTTTATTAAAAAGTATCCTAAAGTAAAATTAAAAGTAGAAGAGTTAAATACAGATGATATCATCAAAAAAATTAAAGACGGGCATCTTGATGCTGCAATAGCTGCTACACCCCTAAAAAATGAGTCTATAAAAGAACGTGTTCTTTACTATGAACCTTTTGTTGGGTATATCCCTAATTCTCATAAACTATCTAGTAAAAAAATACTAGAAACCTCTGATTTAGATATTAACAACATTCTTCTGTTAGAAGATGGACATTGTTTTAGAGATGGTGTTATTAATATTTGTAACACATTCAAAGATCATGAATTAGATCATTTTCAACTAGAAAGTGGAAGTATAGAAATGTTAATTAAATTATCTAATGAAGGCTTAGGAATGACTTTATTACCTTATATGCATACTTTAGATATTAAAGAAGTTGAAAAAGAAAATTTACGCTATTTTAGTGAGCCACATCCTGCTAGAGAAGTAAGTATTATTCACAATAAAAGTGAACTTAAAATACAAATAATTGATGCATTACATGAGGTTATATCTAATGTTATTCGTGGTGCTATTGCATTTCAAAACGTAAAAATAATAAGCCCATTAGCTAAATAAAAAGCGACCAATTGGTCGCTTTTTATTTACTCTTTTAAGTATATTAAACATTTGTTTAATTGTGGGTTCTGTATAACTAAAGATTCTACAAAAATTTTCAATTCTTCAATCTCGTAAGGAAGTAAACGTTTTATTGCTTTTTGTACCTCTCTACAGAACAATACTGTATCAAAACTAACTTTATTAAGTACTATTTTTGTGTACTCAAACATTGCT
>CAZECB010000384.1:0-2075 GCA_964510745.1 uncultured Flavobacteriaceae bacterium
TTTATCTCCTTCATCTGGTGGAGAAATTCTTTTATGAGATCTTATAATAAGCCTATAAGTACCCCCTTTATTGATTTTAAATTTATAACTTATAGGTGAAGTTGCAGGACCATTACTAGTAGTGTTTCCCGTAAACTCTAAATGACCAGAACCTTTGTAATCTGACACGCTTTGCTTTGACTCCCAAAATCCTAAATCGGATTTTGTGTTTTCAGCCTCTATAATTACGATCCCTCCCTGCTCATTAAACACATCACACTTCAAAACACTATTGGGAGTTTCTTCTATTGGTATAACTGGCATTTCAACTACTGCTTCATCAGGAGTATCTTTAGGCTCTTTTATCTTTGAAGCACCATCCTCTACTACTTCCGTACTTTCAGATTCAACCGCCTCCTCTTGTGTTTCTTCTCCATTACAACTGGTCAATAATTGTAATAAAATTGCAAGAAACGATATTGTAATTAACTTCGCTACTTTACTCATAATATGATGTTTTTTATTAAACAACGGATAATTGTATAATAAAATAACGACAAAAATTTATTCTTAACAAAAAAACAACCATCTGTTGTTCTTTTTTAATGTTGTGTTTTATTAAAAATATTATCAACGATACATTATGTCTAACATCTAGAATCAGAGCACTAATAATTGACTAATAGCATAAATTTTAATTTTTACGAAAAAAACACAAATACACCCCATAAACAATACATTTTCTCAAAAACACTCAAATAACATAAACATATAACATCATTAATTTCATATTTATTAGCTTTTATTAATAAAATATATCTTATCATCCTTTTTTATTTCATATTGAAGTGTATTTTAGCATCGAAATTGGATGTAATTAATTATCCTATTGTCAAAAACATATTAAACATCTGATAATTAAACACCAAATTTATTAACAAATTCAAATTATTAATTATATTTAATTTGAATTTATTGACTTTTAAAACTATTTTAATATATTGGATATCCAATATATTACATATTAACACCCCAAATAAAGTAGCATATCATGACATTAATGGAAAGAGCCTTAGAGTTTGAAGGAAGAAAACAAAGTTTCCAGACAACAAGCGATCGCATTGAAGCCTCAAGAGAAGTTAAAGCCTTAATTTTAGATTTAAACCAGGTTTACAAAGAAAATAAAGATGCCGAGATTATGGATTTAATGAAGCGGCTAACAGTTATTAAACAAAAAATAGAAAAACGTTTAAAAGGAAGACAATTAGATATTTAAATACCGCAAAAGACATATAACCAACACTATATGTCTTTTTTATTTCTATTAAGCACAAATTATTTAGTACAACAGTTCTACAATTAAAGTTCTACCCTAATTCCTCCCCCATTTCTTAAGTTAATCCACCTGTTTTAAAATAGGTTTGATTATTTTTGCACCAAAATTTAAAAAAAGCATTATGTTATCTGTTTCTAATCTATCGGTTCAATTTGGAAAACGAATTTTGTTTGACGAAGTAAACACACAATTCACGAAAGGTAATTGTTACGGAATTATTGGCGCAAATGGTGCTGGAAAATCTACTTTCTTAAAAATTCTTTCAAGAAAATTAGAACCTACTTCTGGGCATGTGCATTTAGAACCAGGAAAACGCATGTCAGTATTAGAACAAAATCATTATGCTTATGATGCGTACACAGTTCTTGAAACAGTAGTAATGGGTAATAAAGATTTATTTGAAATTAAATCTGAAATGGATGCTCTGTATGCTGATTATGATGACAAAAATGCAGATCGAATAGGAGAACTTCAAGTTAAATTTGAAGAAATGAACGGTTGGAATGCCGATAGTGATGCTGCACAAATGCTTTCCAGTCTTGGCATTAAGCAAGATCTTCATTTTACATCAATGGCCGATCTTGATGGTAAACAACGTGTACGAGTGCTAATCGCTCAATGTTTATTTGGAAATCCTGATGTATTAATTATGGATGAGCCTACCAACGATTTGGATTATGAAACCATTTCTTGGCTGGAACATTTTTTAGCAAATTATGAAAATACAGTTATTGTTGTTTCTCACGATCGTCACTTTTTA
>CAZECB010000385.1:0-2053 GCA_964510745.1 uncultured Flavobacteriaceae bacterium
TTTTAGTAACATCTTGCTTTGATGGATTAGATTTAAATCAAAGTGAAGATTTTGAAGCCAATCCAGTAATTACTTCCAGTCTTGCGTTTTTTGATGAGTCAGCACAAACATTTATTTTAGATCCGGGTGTTTCAAATGTAATTAGAGATACTATAAGTTTAGAGATTTTTAATGATCCTTTTGTAGTTGATAATTTAGAGAGAGCAGAGTTTTTGTTTGAAACTATAAACTCTATAAATAGAGAATTTCAATCTACAGTAGAATTTTTAAATGATGATTTTGAGTTACAGCATACCTTTACTATAGATGTTCCTAGATCTCCAAATAATGAAAATATTGTAATGACTCGAGAAGAGATTTTTGAAAATCAAACTTTAGAATCATTAACAGCATCTACTCAAGTAATTTTTATACTAACACTACAAGAAGATTTAAGTTTACCTGAGATTGACGAAAATACTCTAGGACGATTTAGTTTGAGATCTGTAGGAACGTTTTTTTTAAATATTAATTTGTCTGAATGAGAAAAATAAGTATACTAATTATGCTTTTCTCATGCTTATGTTTTTCACAGAACAAGCAAATACTATATGGCTTAAAAGAAGTTCCACAGTCTTTATTGTTGAATCCTGGTGGTGAAGTAAACTATAATTGGCATCTAGGAATTCCGTTATTATCCCAAATTCATTTTAATGCTGGTGCATCAGGATTAGCACTAAATGATATTTTTGCAGATGATGGAGTTGATTTTAATCAGAAAATAAGAGATGCTGTATTTAATTTATCTGATAGAGATTTTTTTACTTTAAACCAGCAATTAGAGATTTTTAGTGCAGGTTTTAAAACAGGAAAAAGCTATAAAAAAGACACATATATATCTTTCGGTTTGTATCAAGAAACAGATGTTATTATATATTTCCCTGATGATTATGCAGTACTTTTTTTAGAAGGAAATCAAAATAATATTAACCGTGTTTTTGATTTAAGTGACCTCAACTTAAGAGCAGAAGTACTTTCTGTGCTACATATAGGATATAATAAAAAAGTGAATGATAAATTTACTTACGGATTAAGAGGTAAAATTTATTCAAGTCTAGCAACTATTAGTTCTATTAACAATGGAGGCTCATTTGTAACACGTGAAGGCGCTAACAATTTTTTAGAACATACATTTAATTTAGATTTACAAGTGCAGACGTCTGGAATTGCGTCATTAATTAATGATGATACGGGTGAAAATGAAGCATTGAATGATTTTAGAAGTGGATTGCTTTTAGGAGGAAGTTTAGGCTTGGGTTTTGATGCAGGTTTTACCTATAAATTTTCAGAACAATTATCTGTTGATGCAAGTGTTCAAGATGTTGGGTTTATAAATAATTCTAAAGATGTTGAAAATTACTCATTGCAAGGAGATCTTGTTTTTGAGGGCATTGATCCTTTATTTGTAGATCAGACAGATGAAATTGAAGCAAATGATTTTATTGATGAAGTATCAGACAATTTTGAAGAACTATTTTCTGTAGATACAACAACAACTAAGTTCACTACATTACGTCCAGTCAAATTTAATGCGAGGTTAAGATATGCTTTTGAAAGTGAGTCAGATGAAACATGCAATTGTGTTAAAAAAGAAAGTGAGTACTTAAGTGAAATAGGAATTCAATTATATGGAATTAAAAGACCTCTTCAACCACAGTTTGCTTTAACTTTATATTATTATAGAAAACTTTTTAATATATTTAGAGCCAAAGCAACTTATACTATTGATTCGTTTTCAAATAAAAATATTGGCTTTGGATTATCAACGCATTTAGATAACTTCAATTTTTATGCAGTAGCAGATAATTTATTAGAATATCAAAATTTAGCAGGAGCACAAAGCGTATCTTTACAACTAGGATTTAATTTAATATTTGATTAATAATGAAAATAAAACATGCATTTTTTTTAATTGTCTTTTTAACTATTTCTAATGTATTTTCTCAAGTGAGTTTAAATGATTATAAATATGTGTTGGTTCCAGAAAAATATGAGTTTTTTAAAAAAGCTAATA
>CAZECB010000386.1:0-2050 GCA_964510745.1 uncultured Flavobacteriaceae bacterium
AGTTAAAACTAATTATTCTACTTTTAAACAGTTCGGTTTTAAGGGAAGCTTACAGTAATATGTAAATTAAAAAAAGACCGCCACAGGCGGTCTTTTTTTAATTTTTTTAAAGAACTAGGTTTTATTTATGTCCACCTTCCTTATGGGCATGATGGGATTTACCTCCCAATAATTTATTAGCATCATCTGCTGTTTTGTTTACAGCTTCACCAGCGGCATTTTTAGTAGCGTCTATTGCATTCCCAGCAGCGTCTTTTGTTGCGTTTACAACATTTCCTGCAGCATCTTTGGTAGCATCGATAACATTTCCAGCAGCGTCTTTAGTTGCGTTTACAGCATCATTCGTTGCATTTTTAGTAGCATCTATAACATTTCCAGCGGCATCTTTAGTTGCTTCTACTGCATGGTTCCCTGCATCTTTAACAGCATGAGTAGCATCGTGTAAACCTTCCTTTGTAGTGTTTACTGCTTCGGATGTCGTATTTTCCACTGCGTTTGCAGCATCTTTAGCTGCATCTCCAGCTTTTTTAGCAGTTTCTCTACATGACGTAGCAAATATCAATGATATTGTAGCTACACTTAGCATTAGTTTTTTCATGAAAAAAGTTTTTAATAGTTTAGTTAACGATTAAATATACGAATTTATTGTAAGGTTTATTTATGATATTCATAATTTAGCCCTTTAAAAATAGATAAACGACAATAATTAGAAGATAAAGTGAACTTAAGCGAATCTAGGAGTATCGGCATGTGAGGCTTCAGTTTTGGAGTAATTTTTTATAAATCGTACGATTTCATCACAATCCATTAAAATTTGATAATCACTTATTTTTATAACCGTAATATCCTTATGGGAAATAGACATTACTTTTATTTGATCAGAATTATAAATATCCGAATAAGAATACGAATGGGCATCTACCTGTATTGCTAATCTTAGACTAGGGGCATAAAAATCAAAATGATAATTTCCTGCTTTGTGGTTAATTTTAAAAAGGGACTTAAATGCAACTTCTTTTTGAAGTCTTTGATGTAATTGAATTAAGCTATCACTAACATTATTGAGCGAATGTTTTATTGTAGTCTCGGATGATGGGTTATATAAAGAAATATTCATGCATTAATTTTTTTGAATTCAGTGATATTGCAATTTGGATTTGAAATATCGAATAAATTGGAATTAATACAAATGTATGGATTATATCCAACAAAAAGTGTTTTTAAATTATTTTTATGGAATAAATCCAATTTAGTATATTTGATCATGGAAAAATCCAATGAGTTAGCTGCAAAACGTTTCAAACAAATTAGAGAACATTATAATTTAACCCAAAAACAATTTGCTGAAGATTTAGAAATAAGAAATACGGTTGCAGATATTGAACGTGGACGCACTAAAATTACGGGGTTTACAATTGCTAAATTAATTCAGGTTTATGGAATAAATCCAATGTGGTTGTATGGATTAAGTGCTGTGAAATTGTTGCAAGATTTGCAAGTTAATACGAGCCCTAAAGTAGTTACGGTTAATACCAGCGAAAATGAGAATATGGTATTGGTAGATGTTAAGGCGGCTGCGGGATATCCATCTAATGTTCAAGAGCCACATTGGTATAATGAGTTGCCAGCATTTAATTTTCCTTTACCTCAATTTAGAAATGCTACTTTTAGAGGTTTTCAAATACAGGGGGATAGTATGTTTCCCCAATTTAAACCTAAAGAGTGGGTTATTGCAAAGGCAGTAGATGCTATTCATGACCTAACAGATAATCGTGTTTGTGTGGTGGTTTTAAAGGACAGTGTGCTTATTAAACAACTTAAAAAATCAAGTGATTCTAATTATTTAACTTTAATTTCTACAAATAGGTTATATCCGCAATTTGATGTAGCACTTACGGAAGTTCAAGAAGTGTGGGAGGTGACGAGTAAGCTTAGTTTTGATATTGATGATGTGGGAGAATCTGCGAATATCCACGATTTACAATTGGCGATGCAGCGTTTAAGTAAAGAAGTAAATTCATTAAAAAACAAGTAACACCTTTTATCAGTT
>CAZECB010000387.1:0-2033 GCA_964510745.1 uncultured Flavobacteriaceae bacterium
TGAAATAAACCATCTGCATATGGAGCACCCATACGCTTCATGATTTCAAACAAAACCTTGAAATGATAATCCTGTTCATCCGCAACAACATAAACCATCTTTTCCATCCCAAAATCTTTATGACGGATATTGGCAGTACCAATATCTTGCGTCATATATACAGCAGTCCCATCAGAGCGAAGCACTATTTTTTCATCGAGTCCATCTTCAGTTAAATCACACCATACAGAGCCATCGCCTTTCTTAAAAAACACATCAGATTTTAAACCTTCAGCTATAAATTCTTTTCCTAAAAGATAAGTATTGCTTTCATAATACAAAGTATCAAAATCAACTCCTAAATTTTTATAGGTGATATTAAATCCATCATATACCCAATCATTCATCATTTTCCAAAGCGCAACAGTAGGTTCATCTCCAGCTTCCCAATTTAAAAGCATTTGCTGTGCTTCAACTAATATAGGCGCTACCTTTTTTGCATCCTCTTCAGAACTTCCACTGGCAATTAGAGTTGCTATTTCTTTTTTATACTCTTGATCAAATTTCACATAATAATTACCAACTAATTTATCGCCTTTCAACCCTATACTTTCAGGTGTTTCGTTATTTCCATAACGTTTCCATGCCAACATACTTTTACAAATATGAATACCACGATCATTAATAACCTGAGTTTTATAAACTTTCTTTCCAGAAGCCTTAATAATTTCGGCAACACTATATCCTAATAAATTATTGCGAATATGCCCTAAATGTAGTGGCTTATTGGTGTTAGGTGATGAATACTCTACCATAACGGCTTTATCATCTTCTGTAGGGCTTACAAATCCATAAGTTGAATTATCTTTAATACTATTGAAAAAATTAAGATAAAAATCATCTGCAATAACAATATTCAAAAATCCTTTTACTACATTAAAAGCTTTTACAATAGTCACGTGTTCTACTAAGTAATTTCCTATGACTTCACCTAACTGTACAGGGTTAGTTTTAATTATCTTGAGCATTGGAAAAACAACAACAGTGACATCACCTTCAAACTCTTTACGAGTAGCTTGAAATTCTACTGTTTCTAAAGTAACGTCATATATAGATGTTAGTGCATTTTTAATATGGATAGATAAGGTGTTTTGAATAGTCATTTAACAGGTAAATTAGGCTGCAAAGATAAAATTTTTATTAAAGTTTATATGTTCCAAAATAGAATTGTATTGTAATGCTTAAAACAAAGTATAACTCGTGTTTTAAGTGCTTCTTTTTACATACTTTTTTCTTTCATTAAAATTAACTAAACTTCTTACGAATAATGTATTATAAATACTCAAAAAACACATAAATAATTGGTAAACAGTCATTTAATAAAAAGATGTATTTCATCGATCAAAGTGTATTTTTTCTATGATTTTTACCTTTTATCGAATATCGATTTTTTTTCAAATATTTTAACATGCTTTTTATCTAATTTTTTGGTATTAAATCGCAGAAATTAGGGTATTAAATGCCTTTTATTAATTTTTGTTACTGAATTGCGCTATTAATAATTTACAGACTAATTATATAACGTTTATGTTTAATATTAGTTTAAACTTAATTTTCCTTTCCCTCAAGGCAAGTTTTAGGTAAAAATTCTTGTATGACAGCCAAAACTACTTGCAGTGTATGAAACGGTTAATTATTTTAACTGCCATATTTTTAATATCATTCTCTGGGATATCTCAAACCCCAGAGATAGATAGTCTTACCCTGCAATTATCATTTCAAAAACCAGATACAACAAAAGTAGATATATCTATTCGCCTTATTGAATCTTTTTATAATATAGGAGAGTATAAAAAAGCGCAATCTTATATTGGTGAAACAGGTAAATTAGCATCTAACTTACAATATCAAAAAGGAATCGCTGATATTAAATATCTAAAAGCACGCATTTATATGCAAAAAGATGATTATTATAATGCTTTGGATTATTTTGACAAATCATTGAGAATTTATCAGCAATTAAATGATTTTTTGGGAATTTCAAAAGTGAATAA
>CAZECB010000388.1:0-2015 GCA_964510745.1 uncultured Flavobacteriaceae bacterium
TAATACAATCAGTCTAGGTGACACTAGAACAAGAAATTTAAAGATAATTTCTAAATCTAACTCTTTACCCGCTAACTCTTTTATATGTAGCCATACAGCTTGAAGTACAAAAATGAACATCAGTATAATAAATACACTGAAAAAGGTTTTTAAATATGTAGAAAGTATATATCTGTCAAGTATTTTCAAAAGAAACCTAATCTAGATTATTGATATAATAATTTTTGTATTTTTCTTTGTCAAAAATAAATAAGGTTTTGGACAACGGCTCATTTGTTTTAAAAGAATTAACAGTGAGTGTTGTTTTTGTAGGTCCTTTACCAATTTCAATAAGGTTGTAAATATGTTTTGTTTTTGAATCAATACCTAAAAGCACTTGTTTAATTTCAGATTTAGAATCAATAGGGGTTAACTTGACATATTGAATTTTTCGCCCTTTTATATTTTGAGTGATATCCATAGCATAATTATATCCATTTTCATAAAATGACAACATTTTACTAGGAGTTATGGTACTCTCGTCTTCTGAATTTTCACTAGATATAGTCACTTCTTCATCTTCAGGGCTAATACTGTAAAGCTTAACACCATCAAAAACACGAGTGATCCCAAGGATGTTTAATTTGTACTTTTCACCTTGCATAATCACATCACCTCTTGTTTCTTGATTAATACCTTCTTCTTCATTAGTTAATACATATTTAAAATCGATCTTGATGTTATCATAACTTTTAATTTTAGTAGAGACTTCTTCTAGCAAAGCTTTTGCATCTTTTGAGTTTTGAGAAAAACTGAAGATACTTATTATAAGTGTAATCAATATAAGGGTATACTTTTTCATTTTTTTATTCCTTTCTTAAAGGATTTGTTTTTAATTATAAGTTATTTATTATTGGCTTTCATTAGCTAATAATTGATCTAAGGCTACAAAATCAGGAATTAGTACTTGTCTTGCTTTACTGCCTTCAAAAGGTCCAACAATTCCGGCAGCTTCTAATTGATCAATTAAACGTCCAGCTCTATTGTAACCTAATTTTAGTTTGCGTTGTAATAATGAAGCAGAACCTTGCTGTGCGGTTACAATAACCTCTGCTGCTTCTCTAAACAGTTTATCTCTGTCTGATATGTTTATATCAATACTTGTGCCATTTTCTTCACCTACATATTCTGGTAATAAGTGCGCATCTGGATATGCCTTTTGTGAACCTACAAATTCTGTAATGGCTTCAACTTCTGGAGTGTCTACAAAAGCACACTGTATACGAGTCATATCATTACCTTGAGTATATAACATATCCCCACGACCAATTAATTGATCAGCTCCAGAGCCATCTAAAATAGTTCTTGAATCTATTTTAGAAGTCACTCTAAATGCAATACGTGCTGGGAAATTAGCTTTTATAATACCAGTAATTACATTTACAGAAGGACGCTGAGTTGCTATAATTAGATGAATACCAATAGCTCTAGCTAACTGTGCTAAACGCGCAATAGGAGTCTCTACTTCTTTACCAGCAGTCATTATTAAATCTGCAAACTCATCAACAACAAGCACAATATAAGGCAAAAATTGATGACCTTCATTAGGGTTTAATTTTCTATTTTTAAACTTCTCATTATATTCAATAATGTTACGACATAATGCATTTTTAAGCATTTCATAACGATTATCCATTTCAATACATAAAGAGTTAAGAGTATTAATCACTTTAGTATTATCTGTAATAATAGCATCTTCACTATCAGGTAATTTAGCTAAATAATGACGTTCTATTTTATTAAAAAGTGTAAGTTCAACTTTTTTAGGGTCTACCAATACAAATTTTACTTCAGCAGGATGTTTTTTGTATAATAAAGAAGTTAATACGGCATTTAAACCTACAGATTTTCCTTGACCAGTAGCCCCAGCCATTAGTAAGTGAGGCATTTTAGCAAGATCTACAACAAGTGTTTCATTACTTATCGTTTTACCTAAGGCGATAGGTAATTGCATTTCAGATTTCTGAAATTTTTGA
>CAZECB010000389.1:0-2011 GCA_964510745.1 uncultured Flavobacteriaceae bacterium
AAAAGATGTCTGTTTTCTTCAATCCAAGCTTTAAAATTTAAGGGAGATACTAAGTTGCTCATTTTATTTCTATTTTATCATTTTTGCCTCTCGACTTTGCTCTAGATAAACTTTAGCAAGAATCTTTTTTAACTCTACTTTAATTTATAATGGATTCCATATCAAGTACGAAATGAGAAGTCATAAAGTTACAAACTTTTTGTTCTACCACCATCAACAGGAAGATTAATTCCGTTAATATAACTAGCAGCTTCACTTGCCAAAAATATAATTGCATTAGCAGTTTCTTCAGGTTTAGCAAACCGTTTTGAAGGAATAGCGCTTTTCATAGTACTTGATGCCTCTTCTTCAGTAATACCAATTTTAGAAGCTTTATTTTTTATAATTTCTGATAAACGCTCTGTTGCAGTTGCTCCAGGTAATACATTATTTACTGTAATTCCATATTGCCCTAACTCATTGGCTAATGTTTTACTCCAATTACCTACAGCGCCACGAATAGTATTACTAACTCCCAATCCATCTAAAGGCTGTTTTACTGAAGTAGAAATAATATTGATGATCCTACCATAGTTTTGTTTTTTCATAAATGGAACAACAATTTGTGCTAATAAATGATTGCATTTTAAATGTTGCGTGAATGCATTTTGAAATTCGTCTAATTTAGCTGAAAAAATAGGTCCCCCTTTTGGTCCACCAGTATTATTAACTAAAATATGAAATCCGTGATGTTGAGAAATATAGTTTGATACAGCTTCCTGTAAATCTTCAGGGTCTGAAAAATCTGCAACGATATAACTATGATTGTTAGAATTTGGTAATTCAGCCAACACAGTTTTTAATTTACCTTCATTTCTTGCTACTAAAGTTACATTTGTGCCTTCTGATGCTAAGGCTATTGCTGTTGCTTTACCTATGCCTTGTGTGCTTCCACAGACTAAGGCGTATTTATTGTTTAAGTTTAGATTCATATTATTTCCTGCGAAGACAGGAATCTTTTTAATGTTAATTATTTTTATGTCTGGTCGAGCGCAGTCAAGACCTAATCAATTTTATGGATTATATTTTGAATGGGTTGCATTTCTACATTCAGATAGAATTTGAAGCATATCAAAATTTTCATCTGCTAAAACTAACTTTTTCTTCCCATTCCAATTTTTAATTTTCTTCTCAAAATATATTGCTTGTTCAATATCGTTAAATTATTGCTCAAAAATTAATTTTAAAGGCCTCCTTTTAAAAGTGAAACAATTTTTGTTTAGACCTTTTTGATGCTCATTAAATCTTCTAGATATATTATTTATTATTCCTGTATAGAGTAAATCGCCTGAACATTTTAGTATGTATACATAATAGGTTTTCATAGATGATCTCTCGACTGCGCGTAGGCGACATTTAATTTCAGTTTATAAGATTCTTGCACAGGCAGGAATTTAGTATTTAATACACACATTCTTAGCTTCCGTAAAAAAACGCAAAGCTTCAAAACCACCTTCTCGACCAATACCACTTGCCTTAACACCTCCAAAAGGAGTACGTAAATCACGTAGCATCCAAGTATTCACCCAAACGATGCCGACTTGTAATTGATTACTCATTCGCATAGTGCGCTTTAAGTCATTTGTCCAAAGTGTTGCTGATAAGCCGTATTTTACTTTATTAGCCATTTGTAAGACTTTATCTTCTCTACTAAAAGGCATAATTGTTACGACTGGACCAAAAACTTCTTCTTGATTGATTCGACATTCATTTGTTGAGACTTCGATAATTGTTGGTTCTAAATAATAACCATTTTCATAACCTTTTACAGTTAGCTCATTACCACCAGAAAGAATAGTTCCATTTTCCTCTTTGATTATAGCAATATAGTCTTTTACTTTTTCTAAATGTGATTTAGATACTAGCGCACCAATATTAGTATTATTATTAGATGGATGACCAACTTTAAGCTGCTTTACTTTAGCTATAAAATCAGTTTTAAATTTATCATAAATGGAAGCTTCTACAAAAA
>CAZECB010000390.1:0-1975 GCA_964510745.1 uncultured Flavobacteriaceae bacterium
CTATATTCTTCATTAGGAGTTGAGAAATCCGTAATAGGATAATTGGCGACATATAAATCTAAATCTCCATCCTTATCATAATCAAAGAAGGTGGATTGCACTGATTTTCCTTGGTCGTCAATACCATATTGTTTTGCAGATTCTGTAAACGTTAGGTTTTTATTATTTACATATAATTGGTTTTTAGTAGTTTTATTTTTGCCTGAAACAGATAAATAGATGTCTAAAAAACCATCCGCATTAATATCCACCATGGTAACTCCGGCGTACCATCTATCGTCACCATTTATACCTGCAGATTCTGATATATCATCAAATTCAAAATTCCCCTTATTAAGATAGAGTCGATTGGATACCATATTACCTGAAAAGAAGAGGTCATCTAGGCCATCATTGTTGATATCCCCCACAGAAACACCTCCACCCATGTATAAATATGGGTAAGTAAAATAATTTAAATTTTTGTCTTCGATTAAATTATTAGAAAAAGTAATATTAGAATGGGAAGCTTCAATCTTTTCAAATCCATTTGAAATTGTATCTGGCTTTTTGCAGCTACATATGAATAATGATGCTGCCACAACATATAACAAGGTGCAAAAGTAAATTACTCTTCTTATTTGATACCGAGCTGTTTTATTTTTTTTCATATAAATCGAAGGGAAGAAGAATTAGACCATATGTACTTAAAATACTGCATACCTTCAAGTATAAATGGTATTTGCTTTAGTCATAAAATCTAATTTAAGAAAAAATCACCCCGCATTGAACCATGCGGGGTGATAATATTATGAAAAACTTTTAATTACTTGTAAATTAATATCCAGGGTTTTGAACCAGGTTTGGATTTGCAAGAATTTCAGATCTGGGTAACCAGATAACTTCATCTCTTCCGCTTGTAAAGGTTCCACCTGCTATAGATTTTGGGTGTGGTCCTTCGTGAACAGAATTTGCCCCTAAGTATTCATCAGCTAATCCCCATCTTACTAAATCAAAGTATCTATGTCCCTCACCTGTAAGCTCCATTACTCTTTCATCAATAATTGCTTCCCGTAAACCTCCTTGGTCAAGTCCAGCAACAGGATCAATCTCTGCTCTTGCTCTTACCATATTAAGAAAAGTCATTGCCTCACTTGTGCTACCTGACTCATTCAAAGCTTCGGCTAACATCAGAAGAACATCTGAGTACCTAACTATTCTCCAGTTTGGGCCATAATCGTCTCCTAAAAATCCAGTACCACCAATAGGTAATTCTAAACCAGAGTACTTACGTGAGAATATTGGCTCCAAACCAGCATTAGCTGGATTAGCAGAAACAAGGGCGTCTACTGAAGTAATGTCAGCTGCCATTCCATCAACAAAAGGAATTCCGTCATTAACTGTACTTCCTGGGAAATCAAAAGCCAATGTAGCATTTCTTCTACCGGTATCTCCGTTATTGTCATATACGTTTCTTACCCAAGGGTTAATTACATGACCTAAATCCGGGGATTGAGATGGTGGTGCGTACTCAATAACAAAATTTCCTTGCGTACCTGCATTTGGAATATCTTGCCCCCATACAAAGTTTCCATTTCCAATAGGGTGGAATTGCAATTCAAATATAGATTCTGAATTATTTTCATTCACTTGAGTGAAATTATCAGAATATTGACTTAAAGGCAATAGACTAAAGTTTCCAGAATTAACCACCGTTTGGAAAGCAGCAGCAGCAGCAGCATAATCGTTAGTACCTAATAAACCACTTCTATATAAGAGACTCTTACGTCTTAATGCAGCAGCACTAAAACTAGTTGGCCTTCCTGTATCTTCTGCAGACCAAGAATCAGGTAACATATCTTCGGCTTGTTGGAAATCCGCTTCGATTTGATCCCAGATTGCAGCAATGGTTCCCTGAGATGGAAACAATTCATCATTATTAGTTGGATTAGGTGTAGTAAGAACTAAAGGCACGTTGCCATACATATTTACTAAA
>CAZECB010000391.1:0-1968 GCA_964510745.1 uncultured Flavobacteriaceae bacterium
TGAAGCTATTGAAGATAACTCAACAACAGCTGAGGTATTTAATACCTTAGATGAAGGTGCTTCTAAAGCTGAGGAATGGGTAGTAAAAAATCAAAAGTATATTTTCATAATTGTAGCTGTAGCTATCATAGGTGTTTTAGGGTTTTTAGGATATAACAAATACATTCAAGAGCCTAAAGAAAGTAAAGCGATGAATGATATGTTTCAAGCACAACAATATTTTGACCGTGCAGTAAATGAATCAGCTAAAGATTCATTATATAGTTTAGCACTTGAAGGGGGTGAAGGTAAATTTGGAATGTTAGATATCATTAATGAATATGGTAGTACTAATGCAGGTAATTTAGCTAACTATTATGCTGGAATGTCATATTTAAACTTAAAAGACTACCAAAATGCAATTAAGTATTTAAGTGATTTTTCTAGTAGTGACGAAGTATTAAATCCAATGTCAAAAGGAGGAATTGGAGATGCATTTGCACAGTTAAATCAATTAGATGACGCGTTAGACTATTATGAAAAAGCTGCTAAAGCATCATCAAACAGTTATACAGCATCTATGTATTTATACAAAGCAGGAACAACAGCACTAGAGTTAGGTAAAAACCAAAAAGCATTAGATATTTTTAATCGTATTAAAAGTGAATTTCCAGATGCAGTTGGTCCAGCTAATATTGATGCCTTTATAGGTAAAGCTGAAGCTGCTGTGAATAATTAAATTATGGCTACCATAAATAAAAATTTATCAGATTACGATAAAACAACAATCCCAAGCGCGAAGCAATTTCGGTTTGGGATTGTTGTTTCAGAATGGAATACTAACATTACTGAAGGGCTTTACAATGGCGCTTATGAAGCATTAATAGATTGTGGCGCATTACAAAGTAATATCATACGTTGGGATGTTCCAGGTAGTTTTGAACTCATTTATGGAAGTAAAAAAATGCTATCTCAGAATGTAGATGCAATAATTGCTATTGGGAGTGTTATTCAAGGTGAAACAAAACACTTTGATTTTGTATGTGATGGTGTTACTCAGGGCATCAAAGAACTTAATTTAACACAAGATATTCCTGTTATTTTTTGTGTATTGACAGATACAATACTTCAACAGGCTATTGATCGTTCTGGCGGTATCCACGGTAATAAAGGTACTGAAGCAGCTATCGCAGCTATTAAAATGGCAGCTTTAAGTAAAAAATAATTAATTCTTTTATTGAATATCTGCTGAATTTTTAATGACTTATCAGCTTAATTTCAAAACTTTTTTGTTAACAATTTTTAAGGTTTCATGAGCTTTAATTAGTAGTATTTTCTGTATTTTTGAAAGACTAAGAACTCTTTGACTTTGTTTAAACAACGCAAAAATAAACGCTATAGTTATACGCCAAGACAATCTAAAACTAATGATGTTGATGGTGTTAAAAAAGATGAATTCACTTCAAAATGGGAGAGAGCTCGTCATGCAAATGAGCATAAAACAAATATGAAAATACCCATGAGAACTCTATTACTGCTTTTGGTATTATTATTGATTTGTATGTATATGTTGGATAAGAAATTTAGATAACTTTTAATTTTAGGCATTATGAGTATTTTCAAAACACGCAAAAATAAACGCTATAATTATACCCCACGTTATTATAATAATGAAGGAAAAGGAAATCCTTATGAAATTAAACATAAGTTTGATGATTATCGAAAAACTGTAGGAGGCAAAGTTGGTATCAAAACAAAAATCAATAATGCGTTAGATGAATTAAAAGAAGAACCAGATAGAGAGGCAAACAGACGTATTTTAATTATAGTAGCTGTATTAGTTTTAATTTTTCTGTTTTTTATAGATTTTGATTTGTCTATTTTCTTTTAATACACCTTAATGTCAGATATTATACAATTACTGCCAGATCATGTTGCTAATCAAATTGCGGCTGGTGAGGTAGTGCAACGCCCAGCCTCTGTAGTTAA
>CAZECB010000392.1:0-1954 GCA_964510745.1 uncultured Flavobacteriaceae bacterium
ACGATTGTTTGCTACTAGATATTGACGTAATTCTGGTCCTATTTTTTCTAAAATATATCTAAAATGGCCAATGATTGGAAAATTATGGCTAACTGTATGGCTTTTTTGAGAAATATCTCGAATGGCAATAATAATTAAAACAAGAATAATCCATAGCCACCAAGGTATGCTTGATAAAAAATTAAGAATAGTATCCATAAATAATAGAAGATGATTTTATCAAAAATATGAAATTATTTAGAGTATTATCTATTAGATAGTTTTAAAAATAGTAAAGCAATCTATTTGAATTATAAAAAAAACAAATAGATTGCATTGTAATATTAACAATGGCAATAAATTACTTTTGATTCAAATAATCAAATGACATTTGTACAAATGTTTTTACACCTAATAAAATACCACTTTCATCAATAAAAAAATCTGGAGTATGATGTGGTGCTGCTTCAGATCGAGGTGTTGCTACTGGTTTTCCGCCTAAAAAGAAATATACACCAGGGATTTCTTTTTGAAAGAATGAAAAATCTTCAGCTCCTGTAATTGCTTTCATCACAATCACATTATCTTTTCCCGCTGCTTTTTCAAATGAAGAGACCACTTGAGCTGTTAATGCAGGGTCATTATAAGTAATAGGATAGCCTTCATCAATATTTACTACAGCTTCTGCACGATATGCTTTAGCAATTGCAGGGATCATCTCTTTCATGCGTTTGTGTATTTGTGCTTGCATATCATAATCTAAAGTGCGTAAAGTACCTATAATTTGTGCAGATTCAGGAATAATATTACTACGCACACCACTGGTTATCTTTCCTATAGATAACACCGCTGCTTCTGTAGTTAAAGGAGATTCTCTACTAATGATAGTTTGTAAACCATCAATAATTTTTACAGAAGCCATAATAGGATCTACACTAGTCCAAGGTGTAGAACCATGACTTTGTTTTCCTTTTACATTAATTTCAAAACTATTTACCGCAGCCATAATTCCAGCAGGTTTATATGAAATGGTTCCTACATCATTTCCTGCACTAATATGCAAACCAAAAATAGCATCTACATCAGGGTTTTTTAAAACCCCTTCTTTTACCATGAGTTTTGCACCACCTTCTTCTCCAGTAGGTGCACCTTCTTCTGCAGGCTGAAAAATAAACTTTATAGTCCCTTTAACTTTATCTTTATTATTTGCCATGATTTCTGCAACGCCCATTAAAATAGCAATATGTGTATCATGACCACAGGCATGCATCACACCAGTATCAACGCCATCAAAATTTGTAATTACAGATGATTTAAAAGGAACATCTGTGCGTTCGGTAACTGGTAAGGCATCAATATCTGCTCTTAAAGCTAATACTTTACCTGGTTGTTTACCTTTTAAAATACCAACGACACCTGTATGTGCAACTCCTGTTTGTACGTCTAAACCTAAAGATTTTAAGTGTGCAGCAATTTTTTTAGCAGTTTTAAATTCCCTATTGGATAGTTCTGGGTTTTCATGAAAATCACGACGCCATTCAATGACTTTAGATTCTATATTTTGGATGTCTTTATCAAGACCGTGTTGTGCATACCCAAATGAGAATGCTGTCATTACAATGATTAAAAGAAATTGCTTCATTTTATGTTTGAAATTATGAATTAAAACGCTAAGATATTTATTTTTTTTAAGCTTGAAGTATTAAAGTATAATTGTTCATAATTATTAATAAATACAGGTGTTTATAAGCGATACTATACTTATTTTTAAGTTTTAAAATGATAGACCTTTGGAGAAGTATTTAAGTCAATTAAATGAAGCACAATTAGCACCTACTTTGCAAAAAGATGGACCTATGATTGTGATTGCAGGAGCAGGATCAGGTAAAACAAGAGTACTCACGTATCGCATTGCCTACTTGATGAGTCAAGGTATTGATTCTTTTAATATTTTGGCACTGACATTTACTAATAA
>CAZECB010000393.1:0-217 GCA_964510745.1 uncultured Flavobacteriaceae bacterium
TACCCACACCTGCTCCTGCACTATTGTTAGTTACACGAACTGTTATAGTTTCAGGCACTGAAGTGTTGCTATAATTCGCTGGATCAGCTATAAGTGCGCCATTTGCACGAAAATACTCTACTTGCACATCTACCTGAGTACCAATAACTAAAGGGCTATTGCTGGTTAAATTAAACACCTCTGTATTATCACCATCAGTTTCGCAAGCCACTAAATC
>CAZECB010000393.1:227-1942 GCA_964510745.1 uncultured Flavobacteriaceae bacterium
TTTTCAATGATAGGCTGATTTACAAATTGCACCTCAGCTTCCTCAGTAGTTTGACAACTTGTACTCCCAAAACTTATAGTCACAGAGTAAGTTCCATCTCCACCAAAAGTTCCTGTTGATGGCACTATTAATGTAGAGCTTGTTTCGCCAGGAATAGGATTTGTGGTATCTGGTAATTTAAACCACTCAAATGTAGCGGATGGATCATTAATTCTAGTATCTAATACTACAGATGTATCTCCACAACCTGGGTTTCCTGAAGCCACAGTAAAATCTGGAATATTCCCTCCAAGTCCAGAAAAACTACCTGCTTCGATAAATACAGCAGAATCCCATAATTGGTCACGTTGATCTGCAATGACCATCTTCATTACATAATTCTCGTTTGGGATTAAATTTAATGCCTCTGCTGTTAAAATTTCGGTTCTTCCACCATAATTTGTATCACCCAAATTGTAGCCATCAAAAAAATTTGGATTATTAATCGGACTTGTGGGGCAGGCAGTACCATTAATATTTGTTACATTTACTGGTGTCCCATCCGGTAATAACGCTAAATTTTCTATTGAACCATCAGGTCTGGTTAATAAAAATGCAAATCCATCTGCAAAGTCACATTCTGTATTACCATCATATTCTTCTGAAGCCAAAATATAATTAAACGAAACTCTATCAGATTGAGGAACAAAATTGAATTCAATAAAAGTTGCATCATTTGTATTTGTAATACCTAACGCAGTTTCTAATTGAATATCACCAGGTCGTCCATTACCACCAGTACCTTGAATAGTAGGAGTGAATATAGTATTGCCTCCTAAAGAGGCGTTTCCACTAGTTAAAACAACTCCAGATTCAAAAGGGAAATTTGACATCCCGCGAGTAAAATAACCATAACTTTTCGTAGTTAAGTCCGTAGGGCCACCAAATACTTGTTCTGAAGAAAATGTAATATTTGCACAATCACTTGCTATTAAAACTTCATTTACTAGGTCAATTAGAGGTAATGATGACTGAGTGTCAGCACCGTCATTAACACTGATTAATTGTGCATTAGAATTAGTAAAAGTTAAAAAAAAGAAAATAACTCCAAAAGCTTTTGCTTTCAAAATATGTTTTGAGAGTAATCTTATCATCACTAAGCGCTTTTTTTTTGAGGAACGAAAATTAATCAATTTAATTGACAACTAAAGTTAAAATTCGATGTAAACCATCTTAAATAGATAACGTTTGGTTTTCTTATTTCTTATTTTTGCAAAAAAAAGACATGAACCCTACAGATATTACTATACAACCCACCTCTAATGATGCCATTATTAAGTTTGAAGCCACCCGGTTTATTACCCAACATAATAGCTATGAGTTTAATAATATCGATGAGGCTGGCAACTCACCATTAGCGCAACAACTGTTCTATTTGCCTTTTGTAAAAAAGGTATATATCGCTTCAAATTTTGTAGCTATTGAGCGCTATAATATTGTAGAATGGTCAGATGTGCAAGATGAAGTTGCTGAGCAAATTAAGGCTTATCTTAACTCAGATGCTCTAGTAATTAAAGAGGAAGCTTCTAAACCTAAAAATGCAGTTACGGTTTATGCAGAAAGCACACCAAATCCTAGTGTTTTAAAGTTTGTATGCAATAAAGCACTTGTTGCACAAATCTGTGAGTTTTCTTCTATTGACGAGGCTAAAATATCACCAATAGCAACAGAGTTGT
>CAZECB010000394.1:0-966 GCA_964510745.1 uncultured Flavobacteriaceae bacterium
GTTGGATTAACTCCTATATTTAACATCCCAAATACATTTTGATCGTCAATTTTAGATTTAACAATGTAAGCGCCGCGCTTAGGTATTAATTTATAATCTTCTTTTATTTTAATATTTGCTGTTGGGAATTGTAATTGTCGCCCAATACCTTTCCCTTTTACAATAGTTCCAGATAATATAAAATTATAACCTAAAAAGGTATTTGCTTTTTTAATGTTTCCATCTAATAAAGCTTCTCTTATTTTAGTTGAACTTACTGCAACATCATTAACTTCTTGAGCCGTAATTTCTGTTACTTTAAAATCATGAACGTTACCAAATTCTTTTAAATCATCAATATTAGCAGCTCTATTTTTTCCGAAACGATGGTCATACCCTATAATAATATGATTGACATTAAGTTTTTCAATTAACACTTGATTTACAAATTCTGAAGCTGATAATCTAGAGAATTCCTTGGTAAATTCTTTAACTACCAAAGTATCTACTCCTAATTTATTAAGCAACTTTGCTTTCTCTTCGATAGTATTAATCAATTTTATGCCTTGATCCTTTTGTAAGACCATTCTGGGATGTGGAAAAAAAGTTAAAATCACAGCTTTTAAACCATCACGTTTAGCAGTATCTACAATTTTGGAAATTATTTTTTGATGCCCAATATGAACGCCGTCAAAAGTACCAATTGTTACTACTGATGACTGTTTAGAACTATATGTTTCAAATTGTTTTATGTTTTGCATAAAAATGAATTATTTCCCGTTGTAACTATTCATTGTATTATTGACTCCAGAAAGCACAAATGATTTTATAATTTCTATCCCTTTATCTAATCGTTCTGGCAATTTATTAGTTTCGTCTTCCGTCCAATTACCTAGCACATAATCAACTTGTCTGCCTTTACTAAATGCATCACTAATACCAAATCTAAATCGATTATATTTTGTAGTATTTAGTTTGTCTTGAATG
>CAZECB010000394.1:976-1921 GCA_964510745.1 uncultured Flavobacteriaceae bacterium
TCTTTCAATCCATTATGACCACCATCACTTCCTTTTGTTTTAATTCTTAAACTTCCAAAAGGTAAATTTAAATCATCTGTAATCACTAGTATATTATCAAGGGGCACATTTTCTTTTTCTATCCAATATTTTATAGCTTTCCCACTTAAATTCATATAGGTATTTGGCTTTATAAAAATAAAGGTACGTCCTTTTAATTTATATATTGCTTTATCTGCCAATCGATCTGTTTCAAAAGTTAGGTCTTCTTTTAAAGCAAAATGATCTAAAACTTTAAATCCTATATTATGCCTGGTATTGGTATATTCTTCTCCAATATTACCAAGACCAACAATTAAAAACTTTTTCATTGGTGATACTTCGTCTTGTAATGGTTTTTTATTTAAACCTAATATGCGTCGTAATATGTCGTAATATACTATTCATATCATGAATTTGTTTAAATGAATTCAATGTAAAAATAAAAAAGCATCCTGAATTAACAGAATGCTTTTCATTTTATATAACAATAAATTGTTTATTCTTGTGCTGCTGATGCTTCTGCCCCTTCTGTTGCTGGTGCTTCTGCTCCTTCTGCTGCTTCATCTTCTTCTTCATCTAATTCATCATCAACAGAAACTCTAGAACGTTTCACTTGACATACTACAGTATTATCAGAATGTAAAAATTTATAAGCATCATTTGCTAATTCAGCAAGATACAACTTGCTACCAATTTTTAAAGGTGTAATGTCTACATCTATAGTATCTGGAAGATTAACTGGTAATGCTTTTACTCTTAATTTACGTCTGTTTTTACGTAAATTACCGCCATTTAACACCCCTTTAGAGTTTCCTGTAAAACGTACAGGAATATCCATTGCAATTTCTTTGTTTTCGAATAACTGATAGAAATCGATGTGTAAAATTTTGTCTGTTACTGGGTGAAATTGAATATCTTTAAGCA
>CAZECB010000395.1:0-1918 GCA_964510745.1 uncultured Flavobacteriaceae bacterium
TAATCCGAATCGCTTTCCTAAAATACTCTTCTGCACTCTCATTATCTTGCATGGCCATATAGGCATTTCCAACATTTCGATAATGCCATGAAAGTCGGGTGCGCATTCCAATAGATTCGCATAGATTGACTACATTGAGATATGCTCTAACACTTTTCTCTATATCATCATTGAGATCATGTACATTGCCTAGACCACTATAAATTAAAGACCTAAAGTAGTAATCCTTTAAAGTCAAAGTTTGACCAGAAGCATTAATCCTTTTTTCTGCTTCCAATAATAACTCTGTTGCTTTAGTAACATTTGACATGTGTAATTGAAGAAAAGCTTCTCTGCAAATCAGTCTTGCCTCTAATAAATCATCAGGAAAAGCCTCTAGTAACTTTCCAGCTTTATCCAGCAAGTTAGTAGCCAAGTCTCTTTTATCTAAATTAATGCACGTACCAGCATAATCAATACAAGTCTCTGCTTGTTGTTTGATATCTCCACGTTCTTCTAATATCTCTATGGCTTGTTTATAATGAATTTCGGCGAGGTAGTAATTGTATAATTGATTTTCAGCAAAAGCCGTATTTAGGTGATAGTTGAGTTTTAAATCAGCGTTGGGTACTCGTTTAAGCGTTTCTAAAAGATCAGATAGAAATTTTTGTGCCTTTCTAACATTAGTATAAGCATACTGACTAGCTAATTGATCTAAAATAATGATTCGTTGCTTATCATCCTTCTGCCTTAACAGTTGTTGTTCCAACTTTTTAAGATCAGCCAATGTAGCGTTTGAACTAGTCACAATATTAAATTTGGATTAATTAAACGAGAAGAGGCTAACATGAATATTCATGTAGCCCAAATTTATTATTTTACTGTAGAAGTTACGTGTAACAGGTATATCAACTAACTATTGAGGAACGATACCTCTACAGCTAGAATTCCAACGAATTTTTGGTTTAGATTTACCCCCAGTAATTTTATTCATGTCATCTTTCTTAATGACTTGCAGATCTTTTTGCAAATCCGCTAAACTTTTTTTCTTGTTTCCCATAGCGATTGCTTTTTATGTTCATGAGCGCTAAAACTCAAATGTGTAATTATTCTCAGTCTAAAACTACGAAAATAATTCAGTACTAACAACCATGGTAAAACATTTTCAATGAAAAATAGTAAAATAATTATAGTTCAAAGATCAAAAAATCATTTTTATTTATATATAAATAAATGAATATCAATTAGATAAAGCTAACAAAGTTCTATTATACGTTAAGTGTTTAAAACCTTATTTTAGGCTTTTTCCAAGTAATTAAAATGCTTTAAATTCCTTCTTGTAAACGACGCATTTGCTCCATAAATGCAGGCCTTCTACGGCGAGAAACTTCTATTTTCTTATCGTCATCCATTATCAGATATCCTCCATCTCCTTTTATGAATTTTCGCATAAAATTAAGGTTAATTAAATGGCTTTTATGGACTCTATAAAAATTAACTCCAGACAATAAGTCCTCATAATGCTTAATAGTCTTAGAAGCAGTAATTTTACCTCCACCTTTTAGGTGAATATGGGTATAATTATCCTCTGCCTCACATCGAATGATCTCCCTAATATTTAAAAAATAGATCCCATCTAAAGCAGAAATGCTCATTTTTTCAAAAGCATTGGGGTTATTATACTGTTTATTAAATACTTTATAGCGCTCTCCTATCTGTTTAGCATCATCAGGTTTAATACGACTTACTGCTTCCTTCAAGTCATCTGGATCAATTGGTTTGATAATATATCCAATAGAACTGTACTGACAAGCCTTTACAGCATGTTGTTCGAATGCAGTAACAAATATGATATCAAAAGTAATTTCAGGCAGCTCATTGAGCAATTGAAAAATCAATCCATCGGGTAAATTTATGTCAAGAAAAGCTACATCTGGTT
>CAZECB010000396.1:0-1894 GCA_964510745.1 uncultured Flavobacteriaceae bacterium
AACCGTTACCCTTTATTAGAAAATTAAATTGAACGAAATAGAAAAACCAATAAAGCGTGGTCGATTAAGACAACTATTAGGAAAAGAATACTTTATTCTGAAAAGAAAATGGAATTGGTTTTTTAGTAATCAAAAGTATTCAGAAAAAAAATCGCATAAGAACTTCAAACATTCTGTATTTAAACATAGGTCATTAATACTGCGTCCTCTAAAAGATGTTGACATGTACCTTCAAGAAAATAAGAGAACAAATCTTAAAATAGCAATCGCACATCTAAACGAAGTTGAAATTAAACCAAATGAGTGTTTCTCTCTATGGAAATTAGTCGGAAGACCAACAAAAAGAAAAGGTTACCTAGAAGGATTAGTCCTGAAAAGTGGAAAAATTGATAAAGATATTGGGGGCGGACTTTGTCAACTTGGAAATCTATTATTTTGGGTTTTTGCTCATAGCCCATTAACTATTAAAGAGAGATATCGACATGGGTTTGATGTTTTTCCTGATGTGAATAGAAAAGTACCTTTTGGTACTGGGGCTACTTTATCTTATAATTATATTGACTTACAAATAAAAAATGAAACTCGTAATAGTTTTATAATCAAATTATGGTTAGACAAAACTCATCTTAACGGAGAACTATACTCAAAAAATAGAATACTTGAAAAATATAAAATTGAGGAAAGAAATCACCAGATTAAACAACAGTTTTGGGGTGGATATTCTAGACATAATCAAATTTTTAAAGTAATAACAACTGAAGATTCTGAAACAGAAAAAATGATTGTAGAAAATCATGCAATTATGATGTACAATCCTTTTCTTGAAAACAAAGAATAACAAAGGGTAACATTATATATAAAATCAGAGCAAAGTTTAGTGATAAATCGAAAGGTTATTTCATTTTTGTAATGGCGCTAGATTTTTATAAATTGAATAAGAAATAAAAATGCGCAGATAAATCGATTTGTTCAAGCTTTCTTGCCTTGCTCCGATTCATATATTTGGCGTTGTAACACATTGCCAAAAACTACTAAATTTGAGGGATTTAATTTTATTATTTACGACTGTTTTATTAATTGGGTGTAATAATAATGAACTTTTATTTGACTCTAAAAAATGGAAATCGGACAAAATTGGACATAAAAACCTTAGATTAAAAATGGTAAAAGATTTAGTTGATTCTGAATTATTAATCGGAATTAAACTGGACTCAGTGGTTGAATTATTAGGCGAAGAATATTATCCTCAAAAAAACGAACTAAATAATAAAGTTTCATTTACTATTAAAGAAAGTTATGGATTTGACATAGACCTAAAATATAGCTCACATCTAATTATTGAAACCGATATATCAACAAAAAGAGTTTTAAAAGTGGAATATATGGAAACAAAAGATCGTCGTACATTAATTGAAAAAATATTTACTGAATAAACATGTTTCCAGTAGACAGCGAATTTACAATCCTATATATTACATATTTTGTAATGTTTATCTTTTTGACTTTTGGTTATTTAAATTCAAAAAATAAAAGATATTATAAATGGAATTTTCTTGTTTTCGGGATTTATTTAGCAATAATGATTTATGTATTTTCAGATTCTGAAAATTTCAAATATGGAAATTCACTTGTTGTTTTGTTTTATGGTGGTTTATTTGTGATTTCACATTTTATAATAATAGGGTTGATTAAACTGTTTAAATTAGTTACGGAAAAATAAAACGTGTTACAACAATGGCTATAATTAATACGGGCTTGGTAATTAACCCAAAGTTTAGTGTATTTTTATAGAGAGTTCGCCAAATCTTTTGATTTGGCTTTAGAACAAAAAAGATAAAACAAAGTAAACTACCTCGATGCAAGCATACGAGGCATTAATTAAAACAACTTTAAT
>CAZECB010000397.1:0-1891 GCA_964510745.1 uncultured Flavobacteriaceae bacterium
ATAGATAAAGGTAAGGCGGGTGTAAACGATAGTGTTGTAGTTGTTTTCCCTAGAAGCAGCGCACTCGCTTTACTGATTATAAGAATGATGAATAGCGAATAACGAAGGTTTGAAGTGTGAAATCATTTGTGAAAGAAGTATAAAGACTATGTACGATGATGATTTTCAATCCAAAATGGATCGATTACATAAGAGGTTTAAAATCGCTATAGCAATCATTTTGATCTGTTTTTTAGTTCTGGTGACAGCACTATTTATAGTAATGAAAACAGCTAATACTTGATAATAAAACATATTGTGGCCATCAATAGTTGTAGGAGGTAACCGAAAATCCTTAAAGAGAGTAGGTGTTAATTATTTATAAATCATTTTTTTATGAAAAAATTAGTTTTAGTTTTAGGTGTTATCCTAATTACAATGAGTTCTTTTACTATGAAAAAAAATAATGTAGAAGATTTTACTAATTGTTTTGATCATTGTAATGCTCAGGTTGCAGGTATGATGTCCATATTAAATGGAGGTAGTAATGAAGATGAATTTAATTTATTTGCACAATGCTATGATGGCTGCACTGATGAAGATGGAGAATTTGTTTTTCCAGATGGTACTAGGATATAAATTAGATTTTTAAAAGTTTATTAAAGGAATGGGATTAAATAATCCCATTCCTAAATATTAATATATTAAACAATGTTCCAATGAATTTTTTTTGCTCTATTATAATCCTATTTAATTTTAGTATTGTTTTTGCTCAACACAAAAATCATGAAATAACATATAAGGTATTTTTAGATAAAGAATTATTTATATCACATGCTGAGAAAATTTTAACAGATAATCCCGATAAAAAGGACACTGTTGACGAAATTATTAATAATGCAGATGACATCTATTTTTCACTGATTATTCAGAATAATACAATTTCCGTCTATGAAAAAATAGAGTTTCTAGAAAATGAATCACAATCTGGAATTAATATCGCCAACGCACTTACATCAGGGTATTATGTCTATAATGATTACAATAAAAAAAATATACTCACAAAAAATAAATATTTTGATTCATATTTAGTCAAAAGACCGCGATTAAAATGGGAATTAGTGAATGAAACCAAATATATTGGAGAATATTTATGTTATAAAGCTACTACACAAGTCATATATTATAATAAAGGAGAAGAAATAAATAAGTTTTATGAGGTTTGGTACTCCCCTGATATAAATATTCCTTTCGGACCTGATATATTTTCAGGATTACCAGGACTTATAATGGAAGTAACCAACCTTACCAACTTTATAAAATATACTGTAGTAAATATTAAGAAATCTAACAGCGTGAAAATTATAGAGCATCCAAAAGGAACAGAAATCACTGAAAGTGAATTGGATAAATTGATTCTTGACACTAAGAATAGGTTAAGGAACTGATGCCTTATATTTAAATAGGTAAAGGTGTCCTCCATTTATAAAAATTTGATTAGGTTTATCATAAGATGTATAATAGTCTTATCTACTTGCTATTTTTATAGTCAGGAAACTAGGTTTTCTGGAATAATTAAAGATACGCTTAACCAACCCCTAGAAAACACCAATGTCCTTGCTATTCCATTATCAACTGAAGCTAAAATTAAATTTTCCATTACAGCTACTGATGGAAAATACCAATTGAAACTTCGGCAAGATCAACCTTATCGTATTGAGATAAGCTATCTGGGCTATCAAAAAATCACTGATACTATAAAACTCTCTGAGGACACGATAAAAGATTACACACTCATTCCTTCCAGTCAAAGTCTGGAAGAAATCATTCTCACAGAACGTATTCCTGTAAAAGTACGGGAAGACACTATTACCTATAGAGTAGATAAGTTTACAGATGGTCGTGAGCGTAA
>CAZECB010000398.1:0-1883 GCA_964510745.1 uncultured Flavobacteriaceae bacterium
AAATTAGCAGACATCTGCCGTTTGAAGCTGATATTTTAGAATTAAAATTATTAGAAAATGATTTAAGAAACCTCAAATTGACTAGTTTTAATAATTAAAAAAATAAAATAGTAAATATGAAGCTAAAAATAGTAAAATCAAACCCTCAATAAAAATAGAAAAAGTATGGTTTTCCCTTACTATTAGAGGGGTTTAAAATTAATATATTAACAATTTTTTAACTTTTAACATTTATTAACATAATGTTGTTTGTTTAAATTTAAAATGTAATTAATTAAATCCCTCACAATTATGAAAACTAAAAAATATTTATTAGCGATAGCTATTTTTGGCGGAGTCTTATTTACTGTACATGCAGCAACAACTTATTCTCAAACAGATGGAAATGATAAAGAAACATCAGATAGAAGAGGAATCAAACTTAAAAAACGACCAATCACCACTTGGGGTTAATAAAAAACTAATAATTGGTAGTATATTAGCTACAATAATAGCTTTAACTCCATATCTATTTTATCTATATCAAAGTGTTCCTGAGACAAAAATCTGGAACACTTTTTTATTCACTTATGATAGTAAAGCATATCAAGATGCTAGTTATGCAATGTGGATTCTATTACAAAAATCTATTCCTCTTTTATTATTACTTATTTGGTTTTTCACTTGTAGACACTGGTGGTATCATGTAATAATTGCCCCTATAGCTATGTATGTATATCAAATTGTTGGGCTTTTTGCTCAAGATGTAGTGTATATTGACGGCTACCCTCTTACATATTTATTGATAATAATGTTGATTACAGTACCTTCAATTTATTTATTAAGAGCTAAGATGTTCAATAAGATAAACGATGTAAGCAAAACTATGGAAGAGTTAGAAGAAGAGTTTAAAATAAAGCCTAAATCTTTCTTAGATAAATTTTCTGATTATTTTTAGAAATATTATTAAAACATAAACTCATTAAGCAAGAGATTAATATCAAATTTATTTGTAATTTAGGTGCAACAACCTAACTATGGATAAATCACTTTCACCGTTTACTAAAGAACAATTATTACCCCAAGAAGAAACTTTAGAAATTCTTAAAAAAAAAGGAAACCTTTTTATAGGTATTCCTAAAGAAACTTCGTTTCAAGAAAAACGTGTGTGTTTAACTCCTGATGCTGTTTCTGCACTTGTGAATAATGGACATCGCGTATTATTAGAGTCTGGTGCTGGTGATGGAGCTAATTTTAAAGATAAAAATTATAGTGAAGCTGGAGCTGAAATCACTAAAGATACAGCGAAAGTCTTCTCCTGTCCTATTATATTAAAAGTTGAACCTCCATCATTAGAAGAAATTAAACTTATCAATCCACAAGCATTAATTATATCAGCATTACAACTTAAAACACAGTGTAAAGATTATTTTGAAGCACTAGCTATAAAACGAGTTACTGCATTAGGTTTTGAATTTATTAGAGATCAAGATGGCACATATCCTGCAGTTAGACAATTAAGCGAAATAGCCGGTACTGCATCAGTATTAATAGCTGCAGAATTATTATCAAATGTTAATAATGGTAATGGATTGATGCTTGGAAATATAAGTGGAGTGCCTCCTATTGAAATTGTGATTATTGGAGCAGGAACTGTTGGTGAATTTGCCGCACGATCTGCAATTGGCTTAGGTGCAAATATAAAAGTATTTGATAATTCAATTACTAAATTACGACGATTACAAACTAGTTTAGGACGTACGGTTTATACTTCTACACTACAACCTAAAAATTTAATAAAAGCATTAAAACGTTGTGATGTAGCTATTGGCGCTGTAAGAGGAAAAAACAGATCGCCTATTATTGTAAGTGAATCTATGGTTGAGACAATGAAAAATGGGGCA
>CAZECB010000399.1:0-1870 GCA_964510745.1 uncultured Flavobacteriaceae bacterium
CAAAATTAATCAAAAAACATCTAATTTACTGAGCTTTTATCAAAATAATTAGTTAAAAACTACAATTTCACCTCTACTAGATTTTTGATCACTTCCTATAATAAAGTTAGAATTATTAGGGTATATTTTGTATGATAAATCATCATTTTTTGTTGTTGTCATAGTTTCAATTATGCTTTTATAACTAAAGTAATTTGCATCAAAAATAAGTTCATCATGAGTTTTAAAGTTTTTACATTCAGGTTTTAACACCATTTCCTTTGATAACATGTTTTGAAGACTAGTTTGCTTTTTATTAGATATTAAACAATACCTTTTAACAACGTTAAATCTCTTTTTTGGCTCTTTTCTAGCTAAGTAAACAGAACGAATTCCTAGCCAAACTAAAGCATCAAAAATTAAATTCTCCTTAAAATGTTTTTTATAAAATATTTGCATAGCTCCAAAAAATCGCTTCGCATAATTTTTATCTTTTAATGTACTTTCTCCTTTAAAATGAATTGCTGTAGTTGCTCCATAATAATAATTATCAAGTCCAGATTTTGAAACTCTATACGATAAGTCAATATCTTCTCCATACATAAAATAGTCTTCATCAAAACCTTCAATTTTGTTATAAACATCACGCTTTAAAAACATAAATGCACCTACTAAGATATCTACTTTTGAAATTTCATTTTCACTTATATGTGTTGAATAATAACGTTTTGAATTTCCTAATACTTTTAATATTGCTACACTTACATAAGGTATATTACGTTTACTTTCTGGCAAAAAACGTCCAGATCCATCAATAAGTTTACAACCGATAATGCCTAAATTGTCTTTATGATCTGCAAATTTTAATAATTTTTCAAACGTGTCTTCAGCTACTACAGTATCAGGATTTAAAATACAAACATAATCTCCTTTAGCAATCTTAACACCTTGATTATTAGCTTTTGAAAAACCTAAATTATCTAAATTTTGAATGACTTGTATTTCTGGAAAACATTGCATTAACATTTCGCAACTATTATCTGGAGAATTATTATCTATTACTATAATTTCTGAATCTATATTATATAGTGCTGCTTGTACACTTTTAATACATAACTCTAAAAAATAGCGTACATTATAATTTAAAATGACGACAGATAACTTCAAACTTAATCTATAATTTTAAAGAGGTTTCAAATGGAATTCTATTTAAAATGCTACGACCTAAAGTGACCTCGTCTGCATACTCTAATTCGTCTCCTACAGAAATTCCTCTAGCTATAGTAGACGTTTTAATATTATAATCCTTAATTTGTTTATAAATATAAAAGTTAGTAGTGTCTCCCTCCATAGTTGAACTCAATGCAAAAACAAGTTCTTTAATCTGTCCTTCTTTCACTTTATTCACTAATGAATTAATTGTTAAATCATGAGGTCCAATGCCATCCATAGGTGATATTTTACCTCCTAAAACATGATATAATCCTTTAAAAGAACTTGTACTTTCGATGGCCATAACATCTCTGATATCTTCAACTACACAGATGATCTCTTCATTCCTAAATTTATTAGTACAAATTTCACAAAGGTCTATATCACTTATATTATGACATCTTTTACAAAATTTAATATCGTTACGCATAACAGCCAAAGCATGTGATAGATGTGCCGTCTGTGATTTGGGTTGTTTTAATAAATGTAACACTAAGCGCAATGCAGTACGTTTACCAATTCCTGGCAACTGAGACACTTCATTAACAGCATTTTCAAGAAGTTTTGAAGAAAATTCCATAACTGCGAATTTAATAGTTTGAAAGCAAACTTTCAACTAATAGCTCTTAACTTATAACTTATTTTGTATTTTGGCTGTACACTATAGAATTTATGACTG
>CAZECB010000400.1:0-1849 GCA_964510745.1 uncultured Flavobacteriaceae bacterium
AAGCGATTATTAACATTAATGGATAACTTAAATATTAATAGCTGGACGCATGTCATGCATGATGCTGGAGGATTATGGACTTGGGAATTATTTAAACAAGCACCAAATAAAGTCAATAAACTCATTGTATTAAATACAATTATTTATGAAGAAGGCTTTAAACCACCTATCAGAATGAAACAGGGATCATTTGCTAAACTTAGCATGTGGTTGTATGATAACAAATTGACCACCAATGCAATGGTCAATAAACTATTTAAAGAAGGACTTGAGAACATAAAATTACCAGAGGCTGCTCTTGAAGGGTATCAAACACCTTTAAAAGAAGAAAAAACCAATGCTATGTATCAATTTTACACAAATACCTGCAATGATTTACCTAATTATGAAAGTGTGATCAAAAATATTGATATTCCTGTGGCTGTAATTTGGGGAGAACATGATTCGTTTTTAAAATGGAAACCGCAACGAGAACGTGTTATATCTGATTTAAACATCAAACCTGAAAATGTACATGTCATAAATACAAGTCATTTTTTACAAGAAGAAGCACCAGAAACTGTAAATGGTCATATTCTTAATTTCTTAAAAAATAACTAGATAAAGTAATTCTATCTATTTTTTGATACACTTCAATAGTATACCTGAATATTAAATAGCTATAAATGAAATCCAGAAAATTACTTATGATTCCAGGGCCAATAGAATTTGAACCTGAAGTCATACAAACTATGGGGCAACCCACAACTAGCCACGTAGCTCCAGAGTTTATAAGTTCTTTTGGAAACGCTTTAAAAATGATGCGTATCGTTTGGCAAGCACCTAATGGGCAACCTTTTATTATTTCTGGTTCTGGAACTTTAGCTATGGATATGGCAGGTGCTAATTTAATTGAAGCTGGTGATAATGTGTTAGTCATTTCAACAGGATATTTTGGAGAGCGTTATTTTGAATTATTAAAACGCTACGGCGCTAATGTCGATATTTTACGTGCAGATACTGGGGATATTGTTTCTATAGAGAGTATAGATAAGCAACTTTCAAAAAAAGACTATAAACTTTTAACATTTACTCATGTTGACACATCTACTGCTGTTTTAAATGATGCTAAGTCTATTGGCGCTTTAGGTAAAAAACATAATGTATTGACTGTTTTAGATGGCGTTTGTTCTGTAGCAGGAGAAGAAATAAAACAAGAGGAATGGAATTTAGATGTAGTACTTACAGCCTCACAAAAAGCAATTGGTGTTCCTCCCGGATTAGCGTTATTAGTTGCTTCTGAAAAAGCAATCGTAACTTGGAAAAACAGAAAAACACCAGTTTCTAATTATTATACAGATTGGAGTAATTGGTTACCTATTATGCAAGCCTATGAAAATGGGAAATCTTCTTATTTCGGAACACCAGCAGTTAATTTAGTACAAGCATTAGAAGTTAGTTTAAAATTAATTATAAATGAAGGTTTAGAGCAGCGTTTTGAGCGTCACAAAACAATTAGTAAAGCGTTTAGAAATGCTATCAGCGCTCTAAATTTAACTACTGTAACAAAAGAACACTACTCTGCTAGTACATTAACCGCTCCTTATTTCCCTGAAGGAATAGCTAGTAGTGATATATTAGCTCAAATTAGTAAAGCTGGAGTTATTATAGCAGGTGGACTTCGAGCAGGAGGTCAAAATGATTATTTTAGAGTTGGGCATATGGGAGCTGTCAATCAGTCTGATATTATAGCAACCATTAGTGCTATTGAAATTGCATTACAAAACGTTGGATATAAATTTGAAATGGGAATTGGCTTAAAAGCAGCTATGGAATTTTTAAATGATTAATCATGTTTTAGAGATTTATT
>CAZECB010000401.1:0-1836 GCA_964510745.1 uncultured Flavobacteriaceae bacterium
GAATCTAATAACGCTTTACTAGGGATACAACCTACATTAAGGCAAGTCCCTCCTAAAGTATTGTATTTTTCAATAATTGCAGTTTTCATTCCTAGTTGTGCGCAACGAATAGCTGCTACATAACCTCCAGGTCCAGAACCGATAACGGCTACATCATATGTATTCATAAAGTGATTGTTCTTTGGTATTGGTAATAATTATTTCGCAAAAATACAATATTGATTGTGGTTTTCCGAATTTTTAAAAATACTTTACTAATAGACGAAAAACTTATTTTTTACTTTCAATATCTTTTAAAATCCACTCTAATTCTGGATCTCTTTTTTCTAATCGGTCTTGAATGGTTGGTAAAATCTCAACATCTGGTTTTACACCATAACCATCTGGAGAAACTTTAAATGGAGCATCAATATGCATCATACCAATTCTAGCACGTACTTTGGTGTTTGGTAATTCATAAATTTTATAAATTCCTGCAACGGTACCATTATAAGCACCTCCTGTTTCTTCACCTACAAATGTAGCACGATCGTTACCATCTAACTGAGTTGATAATAGTGATGAAGCCGAAAATGAATTTCCATTAATCATAACATAAATAGGGCCTCTATAGTGCAATAGCGCAGGTTCTTTTTCTTTAGATGATGCAAATTTGTAGTACAATTTACCTTCTTTTTTACTAGTTCGTAATACATTTTGAATAGCAATTACTGGAGACATTAACCCTGTAAAAATCTTAGCACCAATTGGATTGGTATTACTCATTAAAAATTTTAAATAAGGAATCCTACTATTGACCTCACTAGGGTTAATCATTGTAAAATTTTTATCAGTAAGGTATGTGTATAAATGTGCTATTTCATTCAATCGTCCCCCAAAGTTATTTCTTAAATCAATAATTAATGCTTTTGAGTTCCGGGCATCTATTTTACCAAAAGTTTCTGCATAAAACTCTTTATATTTTCCATTACTAAAACCTCTTATTTTTAAAAGTGCTACACTACTATCTTTACCTACAAAATTCAAGTTTCTGGTATATTCTTTTCTAGCAGCATTATAACCGTATTTTCTATTATGCTTCCATTTGGCTTTATTCTCAGCTTTTTTTAATTTCTTTTCAGCTTTAGTTAATTTCTTTTTAGGTGTTTTTATTGTTTTAGTAGTATCTGTTTTAGTAGAATCTTTTGTTACTACTTTTTGAGATTTAAGAATTCGCTTGTATTTTTTAGTAAAAGTAGAATCTGTATTTTTAAAGGTTAATGAAATACTATCAAAACGTCCTTTATCCCTTCCATAATAGCTCATAAAGCGATGTCCTACTACTCTATTGTGAAATGTTGTATTATATCCATCAGATGTTATTAGTTTTTTATATTTTTTAATCAACTCTTGGGGAGTTTCATTTTCAAGTTTTAAGACTTCACTACCTACAATTGCTGAATCTTTTCCTCGTGCATTAACTATCCATAATTTTCCATCTAAATATTCAAAATCTAAATTATTTATATCAAATTTTGAACCTCGTAATGCTTTTCGTTCTTCTTTAGTGAACCTTTGGTTAGGTGGTGTTAAAGACATATGTCCTTGTCCAATATATTTTGTTACCGCTGCTATCTGTTTAAAAAATGTACGACTGTCCATTGGTTCTGTAATAGCCGTTTTTAAGCTATCAAATTTAAAGTCTAACACCTCTTTAGTTGTAAATTGATACAGGTGTGGATGGTGACGTTTTAACTGTGTGTAGGCATTATCTATATCTGCATGCAAATCTGCTACAGGATGTAATTTAGTAATTTGTAAATTATGCTTTTCAACACTAGCACAAGAAGCTAATAG
>CAZECB010000402.1:0-1824 GCA_964510745.1 uncultured Flavobacteriaceae bacterium
TAATTTATTACCTAAAGTTACAGCAAATAGTTCCCCTAATGCAATTGCCGTATCTTCAATGGTATGATGTTCATCTACTTCTAAATCGCCATCAACGTTAACATTTAAATCCAACTGACCATGACGTGCAATTTGATCTAGCATATGGTCAAAAAAAGCAATTCCGGTTGAAATATCACTTTTTCCAGTTCCATCTAAATTTAATGATATGTCAATTTTTGTTTCATTGGTATTTCTGCTCAATGAACCTGTACGCTGTTCAGCTTTTAAAAAGGTGTAAATCGCTTCCCAGTCATTACTTTCTAGAGCAATATAAGAATCGAGTTCTTCTCTCTTCACTGTAATTTCATCAGTGCCTAAATGCGTTTCATCATTGATGAAAATCCCTTTAGCATTAATGTTTTTAGCTAATTCTATATCTGTTAAACGATCTCCAATAACAAATGAATTTGCTAAATCATAAGCATCACTAAAATATTGCGTTAGTAAACCTGTATTAGGTTTTCTTGTTGGTGCATTATCTTTTGCAAACGTACGATCTATAAATTGCTCTTTAAACTCAATATTTTCTGCATTAAATGTGTCAATAATAAAATTGTGCACTGGCCAAAATGTATTTTCAGGATACACATCTGTACCTAAGCCATCTTGATTGGTAATCATTACAATTTCATAATCCAATTCTTTAGCAATTTTGCCTAAATATTGAAATACTTTGGGATAAAAAACTAATTTATCAAATGAGTCAATTTGCTCATCTGCTGACTCTTTAATAATAGTGCCATCTCTATCTATAAATAGTACTTTTTTCATATACATTTCCCGCGTAGGCGGGAATTTTTTAGTTTAACTTTAATTTTTATACTTGAAACATCTCGACTACTCCCGATAGCTATTAGGGCAGCATGACAATAGATATATTAACTTAATTCGTTTAATGTTTTCAACAATTTTATGTTCTCCTGCTCAGCCCCTACTGTAAATCGCAAACAATTTTCACAACCAAATTGAGTCGTTCTATTTCTAACTACAACTCCTAAATCAATTAATTGTTGATATCGTTTATTAGCATCATCAACTTTTACTAATAAAAAATTTGCATCAGAAGCATACACTTTTGATACAAAGGTAACAGATTCAAGTGCTTTACTAAGTGTATTACGTTCATTTAAAATTGTTTTTATCTGCGCGTTTACTAAATCAATTTGATTTAATTGCTCAATGGCACGTTGTTGTGTTAATTCATTAACATTATAAGGCGGTTTAATTTTATTTAATACTGAAATAATTTCTGCGGAAGCATAACAAACTCCTAATCTGATTCCTGCCATTGCATAAGCTTTGGAAAGTGTTTGCGTGACTATTAAATTTGGAAACTCATTTAACCTGCTTAACCAACTTTTATCATTAGAAAAATCAATATAAGCTTCATCAATCACAACGAGTCCGTTGAATTCATTTAAAAGGCGCTCCATACTAGATGCATTGAAGCTATTTGCCGTTGGGTTATTAGGTGAGCATAAAAATAATACTTTACTATTTTGATTCGCAGTTGCTAATATCTCGTCAACGTTAGGCTGAAAACTTTCAGATAGGTTGACTTTTTGAAGCTCTACAGCATTCAAATTTGCTAACACCTCATACATACCATAGGTTGGAGGTAATGTAATCACGTTGTCTTGATTAGGCTCACAGAAGACTCTAAAAATTAAATCTAATACTTCATCACTTCCATTACCTAAAAGAATTTGATTATTATCCACTCCTTTTTGTTGTGATAATAATGTCTTTACCTTAGTCTGATAAGGATCAGGGTAACGATTT
>CAZECB010000403.1:0-1818 GCA_964510745.1 uncultured Flavobacteriaceae bacterium
AATTGCTGCTGCCATGGGTTCATGAATTAAATACACTTCTTTTCCCTTAACACGCTCACAAGATTCTTTTACTGCTCGCATTTCAACTTCAGTAATTCCTGAAGGAATACAAACTACCATACGTAGTGCTGGAGCAAATAATTTCTTTTTTAGTGCAGGAATATTTTTGATAAACATATTTATCATTTGCTCAGAAGCATCAAAATCTGCAATTACACCATCTTTAAGAGGCCTAATAGTTTTGATGTTTTCATGCGTTTTTCCTTGCATCATATTGGCTTCTTTACCAACGGCAATTATTTTTCCTGTGATTCTATCTCTTGCGACTATTGAAGGGCTGTCAACAACAACTTTGTCATTGTGTATAATTAGCGTATTTGCTGTTCCTAAATCTATTGCAATTTCTTCGGTTAAGAAATCAAAAAATCCCATATGTTACTGATATTATGAGGAGGTTCTTAAAATTATTTTACGTCCAAGCGTAAATGTAATAAAATATACGTTACAAATTTTAAAATAGATACTTTTAAGTTGCTTTGTTTTAATGTTTAAAATGACGTGTTCCAGTCATCACCATGGCTATATTATTATCATTACAATAGTCAATGCTGAGTTGATCTTTGATAGAGCCTCCAGGTTGAATAACCGCAGTGATTCCAGCATTATTTGCAATCTCTACACAATCAGGAAACGGGAAAAACGCATCGCTAGCCATTACTGCACCTTTTAAATCAAATTTAAAAGATTGTGCTTTGTGAATGGCTTGATTTAAAGCATCAACACGACTGGTTTGCCCTGTACCACTGGCGCATAATTGCTTGTTTTTGGTTAAAACAATAGTATTTGATTTTGTATGCTTACAGATTTTAGAAGCAAAAATTAAATCTTCTAACTCATTTGCTGTAGGTTGATCATTTGTTGCATTTGTTAGTTGAGCAACACTGTCTGTAACGTTGTCTTTATCTTGAACTAAAACGCCATTTAAGCAAGTTCTTACGGTTGTTTTAGGAAGTTCGATATCATTAAGAATTAATAAGATTCGATTCTTTTTACCTTTTAAAATATCTAATGCATCATTACTAAAAGAAGGAGCAATAACAACTTCACAAAATAAATTATGAATTTCAGTTGCAGTTGCTTTATCGATTTCAGTATTAGAAATTAAAATACCTCCAAACGCAGAAACAGGATCGCCTGCTAAAGCATCTATATAAGCTTGATGAAGTGTATCTCTTTGAGCTAAACCACAAGCATTGTTATGTTTTAAAATGGCGAATGTTGGCAGATCTCCTTTAAATTCATTCATTAAATTCACTGCAGCATCAACATCTAAAAGATTATTATAACTTAATTCTTTACCATGAAGTTTTGTGAATAAACCATCAAAATCACCAAAAAAGTATCCTTTTTGATGTGGATTTTCTCCATAACGTAACACTTTTCCGTTAGGCTCACTTATTTTTAAAACAGCTTCGCCATGATTTTGATTAAAGTAGTTGAAAATAGCACTGTCATAATGAGAAGATACATTAAAAGATTTTGAAGCAAAACGTTTTCTGTTTTCTAAAGAAATACTTCCATTGTTTTCTGAAATTAATTCTAAAAATTCAGCATAATCATCAACAGATGATACACAAATGACATCTTTAAAGTTTTTTGCAGCGGCACGGATTAATGAAATTCCACCGATATCTATTTTTTCAATAATATCTTGTTCAGAGGCTCTCGAGGCTACTGTTTTTTCAAATGGATATAAATCTACAATTACCGCATCAATTTGCGGAATTTCAAATTCTTCTAATTCAGCAACATCTTTAG
>CAZECB010000404.1:0-1812 GCA_964510745.1 uncultured Flavobacteriaceae bacterium
ATTAGATTGTTCTGGGTTAATTTATTTAGCTTATCAAAGCGAGAACATATTAATTCCTAGAATTTCTCATTTAATGGCTAATGAAGGTAAAGAAATCCATTTGAGTGAAGTAATTAAAGGTGATTTATTATTCTTTAAGACTAGTAAAAGTAGTAAACGCATTAATCATGTAGGTTTAGTAGTAAACGTTAAACATGATTCTATAGAATTTATACATTCTACATCAAGTAAAGGTGTTATTACCACCATGCTTTCTGAAGAGTATTGGAAAAAAGCATTTATTGAAGCACGGCGTATTTTATAAGAGTTTAGTATCTTACAGCTATGAAGCTGCTAAATTTAACCCTCATAAAGCTTACATTATACTTTATTATTGGCATTTTTTTAGGGTATTTTTTTCCTTTAAATCCTAAGAGTGTTTTATGGACAACTTCTATTTTAATAGCTTTTTTAGGTATTTATTTAATTATTTCAAAGCGTCATATTTATCAATCTTTCTGGTCTGGAGTTTTAATCTTCTTTTCTATAATTTCCACTGGTATATTAACTGTTACAGTTCATAATCAAGTTAATTTCTCTAAACATTATAGTAAACAAATTAATGATACTAATGCAATTCAAACTATTAAATTTAAAGTCAGGGAGGTTTTAAAATCTGGTAATTATTATCACAAATATGTTATTGATATCCTTGAGTTAAATAATAGTATTGTAAATGGAAAATCTTTATTGAATATCGAAAAAAGTGTTACAAATACGACACTTAGGGTTGATGATATCATTGTCACATCATCACAGTTTAAGGCTTTAATTTCGCCATTAAATCCACATCAATTTAATTATAAAAACTATTTAAAAAAGCAACAGATATATCATCAGTTATTTTTAACTGATGATGAGTTATTAACCATACGTTCCAAAACACATACACTTTTTGGGTTTGCTTCAAAGTTAAGACATATTATAAACAAACGTCTTGAAGCATTTAATTTTGAAGCGGATGAACTCTCTATTACTAATGCATTATTATTAGGGCAGCGTCAATATATTTCTGAAGATGTTTATAACAATTATAAACAAGCAGGAGCAGTACATATACTAGCAGTTTCTGGTTTGCATATTGGTATTATATTACTTCTGCTCAATTTTCTTTTTAAACCTATAGAATATATCAAACATGGAAAACTAATTAAAACTATTTTACTCATTTTATTTTTGTGGAGTTTTACTATTATTGCTGGATTATCTGCTTCTGTAGTTCGTGCAGTAACTATGTTTACAATCATCGCAATTGCAATGAATTATAAACGTCCAACAATTATATACAACACTTTAGCATTTTCAATATTCATTTTATTATTATTCAAACCTGTATTTATATTTGATGTCGGGTTTCAACTGAGTTATTTAGCAGTTTTTGCTATTGTTACAATTCATCCAATGCTATATAAAATATGGCAACCTAACTATAAAATCGTAGATTTTTTCTGGAAATTATTTACTGTTACGGTATCTGCACAGATAGGCATTATACCTATTAGTTTATATTATTTTCATCAATTTCCAGGTCTATTCTTTATATCTAATTTGATTATTATTCCATGTTTAGGTGTTTTACTAGGCTTTGGAGTTTTAATCATTGTATTAGCATTACTAAATAGTCTACCTCAGTTTTTAGCTTCTTTCTATGGGTACATTATTAGTTTAATGAATGATGTTGTGGCTTGGGTAGCTATGCAAGAAACATTTTTATTTAAACATATTTCTTTTGGATTAAGTAGCGTCATAATAAGTTACGTTTTAATAGTAACA
>CAZECB010000405.1:0-1803 GCA_964510745.1 uncultured Flavobacteriaceae bacterium
AATTGGTTAATTGGTTTTGTTTTAGCTATAGGAAATGGTACTGGAGCTTGGATGTCTAGTCGATTTTCTGTATCTAAAGGTGATAAATTTATCAAATCGTTTTTGATTATTATGGTAAGTATTATGGCAATTAAACTTTGGTTTTTTTGATGAGTGAAATTCAATCATAATTTTACAACTTTTATTACATTATCCTATATATAGATACTTATTTTTGTATTAAAATTAAATGAAATGGATATTATTGAGAAATTAGAATGGCGCTATGCAACAAAAAAGTTTGATGAAAATAGACTAATTCCGCAAAAAAAACTAAGCGTTTTAAAGCAAGCATTTAATTTAACAGCAACATCTTATGGCTTACAACCTATAAAATTACTTATTATTAATAATAAAGCGTTACAGAATAAATTGGTAAGCTATTCTATGAATCAAGAACAAGTAGCACAGGCGTCTCATATTTTTGTGTTTTGTATAGAATCTAAAATTGATACCAATTATATCAATACATATTTTGAACGTGTAAAATCTATACGCGAAACTCCTGATGACATTCTAACCCCGTTTAAAGAGTTTTTAATAGGAGATTTTAATGATAAGTCAGTTGAAGAAATTAAACTTTGGGCTACCAAACAAGCCTATTTAGCATTAGGTAACTTGCTTACTGTTTGCGCTATTGAAGGTATTGATGCGTGTCCAATGGAAGGTTTTGATCCTCAGGAATATGATCAAGTACTTCGTTTAAACAAAAAGGGACTACAATCTGTTCTAGTAATGCCTATAGGATATCGTGCAGAAGATGATATGTTTGCAGATTTTAAAAAAGTAAGAAAAGAAATTTCTGAGAGTATTTTTGAAATTTAATAAGAAGTATAATCCATAATTTCTAAACCATAGCCAATCATCCCTACACGTTTAGTTTGTGTACTTGCATTAGAAATAAGGTTGAGTTTACTAATATTTAAGTCATGAAGTATTTGAGCGCCAATTCCAAAATCCTTAGAGTCCATTTCTAATTTAGGAGCTTTTGAAATTATATTTTTAACTTGAATTTCTTTTAAAACACTTAATCGATTCAATAAATTTATTGATTTACTTTCTTTATTAATAAATATCATAGCACCTTTACCAGAGTCATTTATTAATTTAAACATGTGATCTAATTTTTTATCAGCATCATTTGTTAATGTTCCTAGGATATCATTATTAATTAAACTAGAATTTACACGTGTTAATACAGTTTCATTAGCAGACCATTCACCTTTTGTTAATGCAATATGAATTTGATCATTTGTAGTTTGATGATAAGCTCTTAAACGATAGCTCCCAAATCTGGTTTCAATATTAAAGTCCTCTTTTTTCTCAATAAGCGAATCGTGTTGCATACGATAGGCTACTAAATCTTCAATAGATACAATTTTTAAATCAAACTTTTTAGCAACATCTACTAATTGAGGCAAGCGTGCCATGGTGCCATCTTCATTCATGATTTCAACAATCACACCAGCTGGTTTTAAGCCTGCTAATCGTGCAAAGTCAATAGCAGCTTCTGTATGCCCTGTTCTACGCAACACACCACCTTCTTTAGCTACTAAAGGAAAAATATGCCCTGGACGTGCTAATTCAAATGGCTTTGTATTAACATCTACAAGTGCATTTACAGTTTTTGCTCTATCACTTGTTGAGATACCAGTAGTTACTCCTTTTCCTTTTAGATCTACAGAAACTGTAAAAGCCGTTTCCATTGGGTCAGTATTGTTATTGACCATCATATGCAGATCAAGTGATTTACATCTACTTTCT
>CAZECB010000406.1:0-1795 GCA_964510745.1 uncultured Flavobacteriaceae bacterium
TCATAAAACTATGAAGGGATTTTTTGTTTATTCATGTTTTGTGGTTTTGATGTAAAATCTTCTACCTTTACATAAATTTAATTAAATAAAAACCACATGAAGAAACAAAACTTTAAAAATCATACCAAATGGGTATTTGGTTACCACGTTATTACCAGTTTGTCAATTATAGCATTATTAATTGGTGCTATTATAAATTTTATAAATGCTTCAGATAGTAATACATACTCTGCTTCTTTAATTGTTTTAGTAGCAATTATCTTATTACTAGTATTTTATTTTGTGAGAGCATTTGCCTTAAAAGCTCAAGATAGAGCGATTAGAGCTGAAGAAAAATTGAGATATTACGTTTTAACTAATAAAGTTATGAATAGTAATTTAAAAACAAATCAAATTGTAGCACTTCGGTTTGCTCCAGACGATGAGTTTGTAGACCTAGCAAACAAAGCAGCTAAAGAGAATCTTTCTGTAAAAGATATTAAAAGTCAAATTAAAAACTGGAAAGCAGATCATTATAGAGCGTAATTTCCTTTTAAAATTCAATTTTATATCATCAAATTTTTACTCTAAAATTATGAAATGCAAACCAACAGAGAATTAGATTTAGCTTGGAACTTTGTAAATAATACCGATAGAAATATATTTTTAACAGGAAAAGCAGGAACAGGAAAAACTACTTTTTTACATAAGTTAAAACAAACATCTTTAAAAAGAATGGTTGTTGTTGCACCTACAGGAGTAGCAGCTATTAATGCTAAAGGGGTAACTATACATTCATTTTTTCAAATGCCATTTGGACCTATTTTGCCTCATGATAATTTGGAAAACTCTTCTTCAGGATTTAATAGAAAATTTAATAAAACTAAAATTAATATTATTAAATCATTAGACTTATTAGTGATTGATGAAATTAGTATGGTTCGTGCTGATTTGTTGGATGGTATAGATAAAACATTACGTCGGTTTAGAAATAGAAATAAAATCTTTGGAGGTGTTCAATTACTAATGATTGGAGACTTACAACAATTGTCACCAGTTGTAAAGGAGAATGAATGGCATGCGTTACAGCCATTTTATAAAAATATGTTCTTTTTTAGTAGTTTGGCTTATCGAGACTGTAATGCAATCACTGTAGAACTCAAATATATTTATAGACAAGATAATCCTAAGTTTATCAATATTCTTAATGAGATTAGAACAAATACACTAACTCAATCTTCTGCTGATGAGTTAAACAAACAATTTCAACCAAACTTTACTCCTGATAATGATGATGGTTACATCTCGTTAACGACTCATAACAACAAAGCAGAGCAAACTAATAGTATTGAATTAGATAAATTAAAAGGAAAAACTAAAACCTATAATGCAAGTATTGAAGGTAAGTTCCCTGAATTTTCATATCCAAATAAAGAAGAACTTGTATTAAAAGTGGGAGCACAGGTAATGTTTATTAAAAATGATAGTTCACTTGAAAAACGTTATTTCAATGGAAAAATTGGTAAAGTTATATTATTAGATAAAGATGAAGTGATTGTTAAATGCCCTGATGATGATTATAATATTGTAACCACTCCAGAGATTTGGGAGAACATAAATTATACCATAAATAAAGAAACTAACGCTATTACCGAAAATAAAATAGGATCTTATACGCAGATGCCGTTACGTTTAGCTTGGTCTATTACCATTCACAAAAGTCAAGGGCTAACATTTGAAAAAGCAATTATTGATGCTCAAGGAGCCTTTGCTCACGGTCAAACTTATGTAGCATTGAGTAGATGCAAAAGTTTAG
>CAZECB010000407.1:0-275 GCA_964510745.1 uncultured Flavobacteriaceae bacterium
ATTTCTTTAATAGTTTGAATTTAAAAAGGCATCAAATATTTCTATAAAAAAAATTGCTATTACAAGAAACAAGAGAATGTAACGGACATACTATTTATTCAGGATATTCAAGTTACATATACTCCGTAAAATGGGAAGATTTCAAAACTCAAGGAATAAATAAATATGTAGAAATAGCGGTAAACAATTACAAGAATAGAAATAATTTTGAGATAAGTAAAATGAAATAAAGCCAGCCCATAATCGAGTAGGTGGCTCCGCCCCTAAATAAGGAC
>CAZECB010000407.1:285-1782 GCA_964510745.1 uncultured Flavobacteriaceae bacterium
CTCACACCACCGTACGTACGGACCTCGTATACGGCGGTTCATGAAACAGATCTGTCATTTTCTTTTACCATTCTTACGAATTTGATGATAGTACTCTAAGAAAGAAATGTATCCTTTCTGTTTAAGTCTAGCTTCGGTTACTGTTGTTCCCATGATAGGACTACAGGCAATAGCCCAGCCTCCCATACGAGAATAACCATATCTCCTAGCCCAACTTCGAGAAACTCCTAATTGTATGAAAGCTCGGATTCTGCGTTTTGGCTTCTTCCATGCCTTCCAAATACAATATCTTAATCGACATCGTATCCATGAATCTAAGTATCTCAATTTCTCTTGACCTGTGGCTTGTTTAAAATAATTAAGCCATCCTCTCATGAGCCTATTGAGTCTTTGGATTCTCTCTTCAAATAGGATCGGACTTGTCTTTCTTGTGATCACTTTGATCTTCTCTTTGAGTCGCTGCCAACTTGATTTTGCTATACTTAATCTGTATTTGCCTTTATCTCCTTTCTTATAGCTCGCTACGTATCCGTGCCCTAATAAGATGAAGTTTATCGGTCTACAAATCATTGTTTTCTTCTGATTTAATTCCAGTAGAAGTTTATCTTCTAGAAAACACGTAATACTTGCTAAAACACGTTCAGCTGCTCGTTTGCTCGTCAAGAAAATACTACAGTCATCAGCATATCTGACAAATTTGTGCCCTCGTTTTTCGAGTTCTACATCCAACTCATTCAGTAATATATTACTGAGTAGTGGTCTAATTGGTCCACCTTGTGGTGTTCCCATTCGACGTTTTACTTGTTTGCCATTCTGAACTATATCACATTGTAGGTATTTCCTGATCAATTGTAAAAGACCTTTGTCTTCTACTGTTTTACTAATCAGATGCATCAACTTATCATGATCGACTTTGTCGAAAAAGGATTTAAGATCGAGATCTATTATCCATTGTCTGCCTTCATTGATATATTTTGTTGCTTGGCTCAGCGCATCACTAGCACTGCGTCGAGGACGAAAACCATAACTAAATTCAGAGAATCTCTTCTCCCAAACTGGGCTAAGTAGTTGATGGATCGACTGCTGTATAATTCTATCCAAAACTGTTGGTCTTCCTAAGTGCCTTTCTCCTCCACTTGCCTTTGGGATCTTTGCTGACCTTAAGGGTAAGGGCTGATAATCACCGTTTAGGATACTTACTTTCACATCGTTCCAGTGCTTTGCTAGGTAGGTCTTCATGTCTTCAACACTCAAACCGTCTACTCCAGCAACACCTTTGTTCTGTCTTACAGCTCGATAGGCTTTTACAAAGTTCGGTCCTTGTACTACCCATTCCAATACGTTATTCAATTTTCGCATAAAAAAAAATGTTCCTCTTGCCTTTCTTGATTCAATCCGTTGTCTATTCCTAATACTGGTCAGCAATGTAATAGATATTATCAGTCAATACTCAGCGGTTTCATGTTCAGCCCTTCACGAGTTAGTATCTCAACTAGT
>CAZECB010000408.1:0-1765 GCA_964510745.1 uncultured Flavobacteriaceae bacterium
TCAGAGTTATTTCTAATCTGAACGTAGTAAACTTTTCTTTTATTAATTCTCCCTATGAATTCCATAGTTTAATCCGATTCGTGAAAATATTCATAAGCGTAACCTTCTATTTCTCCACTTAATTGATTTCCTTTTTCATCTTTTAAGTCATACATTTCCTGTGTTCCGCCAATAGAAGCTGAACCATCTAAACCTAAAAGAATAGTATAAAAAATATCAGTAAAAGATGAGTTCAAGACTTTTTTCATTATTTCCGTCTGTTGTTCAGTCAGATTAAGAGACTTAATTAACTCTCCAACTTCGGTTTCCGATTTTTCAGATAGATATTCTTCTAGAAAATTCTGTTTTTCGGAATAAAATGCTTTCACGAATTCTTTTGTATTCATTTTTTTTGCGCTTGCAGGTAACGTCACGTATAAGAAACGTAGGGCAGGTGATAAGCGATACGTTTCGGATTGGTACTAAGCCAAATATAAATATTTTGCTTTTATCTTTTTTCTTGTAAACGCCAAATTTTATATTTGGTGACTTTGTAAATAAACACAGACCTTTCGGTTTAGTACTAAAGCCTTATGTTTTCTTATACATTGTTACAAAACGTTTTAATAATACTCAATAAATCTCGTATAAACATTAATGTTATTAAATCTCTTATTGTGTTCGATTTTTTCTATCCAATTATCATAGTCATCATACTTATAACTAAACTCTTTTATTACTACCAAATTTCCATCTAAATCAGATTTAGATATTTTGATTATGTTGTTTTTTAAATCATATTCATAAATTTTTATTTCTACATTATTGCCTCTAAGAATTTCTACTGTTTTGTGAAAATTTAATGTCTCCCAATTTTGATATTTATAGAGCCTTGACACATTTGGAGCTGTTTCAATAGCAGAATTATGATGTTCTAAATATTTTAGTCGTTTATTCCTGTCGTAAATAGTAAACACCCTGTATGTAGGGTCAGGATATTTATCATAATTGAAGAAAGTTGTAAAATTGTTTATTTCAATATCTTGACCATAATTTCCTTTTTGTCTATATTTTACTATAGTTGAATCGAGAATTAATTGTTTTAAATTAAATGTTTTGTATGATATCTCTCGATAACGTCTGCCTAAATGTAAATGTTTTTTTTTGCGTATTGAATCCTCTATAAAATCAAATTTTTCATAAGAGTATATTGTAGTTTGAACACTATTTTCTATGGGTTCATAATAATTGTCGTCATTTGAAAAAGGAGCATTATTAAAATATTCTAACACTGTTTTAGTTAATCTATTATCATTATTATAATGATATTTACTAATTGAATGTATTGCAATTGTATCATTGAATGATTTATAATAAATATCAGAAATAAGTCTTCCATTATCATCAAATTTTAAATCAAAGACATCACTTCCTAATGGATATAATGGACCTCTTAATTTTAAGTTTGATTTATTTAAAGATGAGGACTTATCAATTCTTGTAAACAATCTTTGTGAAACCCTTTTTGGTTTCCCTTTAAGTTCATACTCTTTGAGGTGATTTTTATTAAAGTCATCTAACACCTGTGAGTAACTAGTAGTAAAAAAGAGAAATGGAAAAAATATTAAAATGAAGTTTCTAAGCATATAGCTTTAATGTTTTGTAACGGTTAGTATATGGCAAGTAGGGCAGTAGAAAGCGATAAACTTTCAAGTTTGCACTGAGCCAAAGCGTTGTATTTTGTTTTTAATTTATTCATTCTTAAAAGCCAAATCAACGATTTGGC
>CAZECB010000409.1:0-1746 GCA_964510745.1 uncultured Flavobacteriaceae bacterium
AAAGCTGAGTTTGCAACTAACAGAAAGATTGATACGTTAGATGAGGCTATGATTAATGCCGATGTGTTTGTTGGATTGTCTATGGCAGATATTGTAACACTAGACATGCTTAAAGCTATGGCAGCTAATCCAATTGTTTTTGCAATGGCAAATCCAAATCCAGAAATAAAATATAAGACTGCTATTAATTCGCGGGATGATATTATTATGGCAACGGGTAGAAGTGATCATCCTAATCAAGTTAATAATGTGCTTGGATTTCCATTTATTTTTAGAGGCGCTTTAGATGTTAGAGCTACTAAAATTAATGAAGCTATGAAAATGGCTGCTGTGAGAGCATTAGCAAGTTTAGCAAAAGAACCTGTGCCAGAAAATGTAAATATTGCATACGGAGAAACAAGACTAACGTTTGGTAAAGATTACATTATTCCAAAGCCATTTGATCCTCGATTAATAGCTGTCGTACCTCCTGCTGTAGCTAAAGCGGCAATAGAAAGTGGAGTGGCACAAGAACCTATTGAAGATTGGAAAAAATATGAAAATGAGTTATTAGATAGACTTGGTAGTGATAATAAATTAGTACGCTTAATTCATAAGCGGGCAAAGTTTAATCCTAAACGTGTTGTGTTTGCTGAAGCAGATCAATTAACAGTTTTAAAAGCAGCTCAGATAGCATATGATGAAGGAATAGCAGAACCTATTTTATTAGGACGAAGAGAAAAAATTGAAGCACTAAAAGAAGAGATTGAATTTGATGCTGAAGTGTTAATTATTGACCCTAAAAGTGATGAAGAAGAAGCACGTAAAGATGCTTATGCAGAAATTTATTGGAAACAAAGTGAGCGTAAAGGAATTACTTTAATCGCAGCTAAAAAATTATTGAGAGAGCGTAATTATTATGCCGCAATGATGGTAAATGAAGGCGATGCTGATGCATTGATTTCTGGTTATTCTAGAAACTATCCTACAGTAGTAAAACCAATGATGGAACTTATAGGTCTAGAAAAAGGAGCAACGCGTATAGCAACTACAAACTTATTAATGACGAATAAAGGGCCTTTGTTTTTAAGTGATACCTCAATAAATATAGACCCCAGTTCAAAAGACTTAGCTAAAATTGCACAAATGACGGCTACAACTGTTAAAATGTTTGGTTTAGAGCCTATAATGGCAATGATTTCTTATTCTAATTTTGGATCATCTAATAACCCAAGGGCATCAAAAGTGAGAGATGCGGTTAATTATTTACATCGTTTTTATCCAAACCTTATTGTTGATGGGGAACTACAAACAGATTTTGCATTAAATAATAAAATGCGTCGTGATGCATTCCCATTTTCTAAATTAGCAGATAAAAAAGTAAATACACTTATTTTCCCAAATTTGGATGCAGCTAATATTACTTATAAATTATTAAAAGAATTAAATAATGCTGAGAATATTGGACCTATTATGATGGGGATGAAAAAACCTGTACATATTCTTCAATTAGATGCTAGTGTTGATGAAATTGTAAATATGACTGCGATAGCAGTTATTGATGCCCAAAAGAAACAAAAAAGAGTAGATATAAATTAAGAATACGGTTAAAGTTATGTCAATAATTTTATTACATTTGGTCGCCTAACTAAACTTAACCATGATTACACATATACAAGGAAAACTTACTGAGAAAAACCCAACAGATGTTGTTATAGACTGTAATGGAGTAGGGTATTTAGTGAATATTTCTTTGCATACATTTTC
>CAZECB010000410.1:0-1745 GCA_964510745.1 uncultured Flavobacteriaceae bacterium
GTGTATCTGTTTCATTATCAACTGCAGCACCGATGGCGGCATAAAGTGAACTATATAATAAATAACCTCCAATGAAAAATAGTAAAAATGCTATAATTAAATTTGTTAATGGTAGATTAAATATAGAAGTCATCATGTTTTGTGCTTGCGTTTGAAGTTCTGTAGAATTAACTGCTTGACCTACTAATTCTTGTTGTGGTGCTTGTACTGCTCCCATATCAATACCAAATACTGATGATACTACTGTTAACAAAACACCTCCTAAAACAACCCAAATCACGAACTGAGTTACACCAGCTAAAGAGGTTCCTACTATCTTTCCCATCATTAACTGAATAGGTTTTACAGATGATATAATGACTTCTATGATTCGGCTTGTTTTTTCTTCAATTACACTTCGCATAATCATATTACCATAAATAATAATAAACATAAATAGTAAATATCCTGCAACTCCGCCAAATGCTAATTTCACAATATTATCAACTTTAGAAGTTTTCTCGCCTTCAAAACTTTCTTGATCAATAGTAATTGATGTTTTAGAAGCTGCAATCATACTAATATCAACACCGCTTTGTTGTAATTTTAAATCTGTTAATTTCTTTTCTAGTTTATTTTCTAAACTAGAAATCACAGATAATGAAGGTGTATCTTTTGAATAAAATTTCACATTTTCACCTAGTTTACTTGTGTCTGCGGTTGCTTCAATATGTAGTAATCCATATTCTTCCTTTTCTTCTACTCGTTTTTTAGCAGTTTCTAAAGACGTATTTGATAGAATATTATAAGTTGTTGTTTCTGTATTTTTAAATACTTCTATTACTAATCCAGATTCATCCAAAATAGCAATGGTACGTTCTTTATTATTATTTAATTGCGATAAATAACCTACTACAGAAAATAACGCAATCATTATTATAGGACTTAAAAACGTCATAATAATGAACGACTTATTTTTAACTTTTGTTAAATACTCACGTTTTATGATTAATTTTAAATGATTCATGATTAGTTATTTTTAACAGTTTTAATAAAAATATCGCTTGCAGTTGGAATTAACTCATTGAAGTGATTCACTTCTGCTTTACTGGTTAAAAACGAAAGTAAATCATTAGAAGTTTCGTTATCTTTCAGTTTAATATTTAATTTTAAATCGTTGTTTAACGATTTAAACTCTGCTGGAGAGGTTTCAAATTTACTGGTTATGGTCTGCATCAATTTAGTTTCATCCTGTGTCACCAAACCAACTTCAAATGTATGTGTTTTATATTGTCTCTTAATATCATTTAATTTACCATCTAACACTTTATTTGATTTGTGGATTAATGCAATATGGTCACATAATTCTTCGACAGATTCCATACGATGCGTAGAAAAAATAACGGTAGCACCTTCATTTCTCAATTGAAGAATCTCATCTTTAATTAAATTTGCATTTATAGGGTCAAAACCTGAAAAAGGTTCGTCAAAAATCAATAGCTTAGGTTGATGTAATACGGTTACAATAAACTGTATTTTTTGAGCCATTCCTTTAGAAAGCTCTTGGATTTTTTTACCCCACCAATCTTCAATTTCAAATTTTTCAAACCAATGTTTCAAACGCTTTTTAGCTTCGATTTTTGGCAAACCTTTTAATTGAGCTAAATACAATGCTTGCTCTCCAACTTTCATAGATTTATACAACCCGCGTTCTTCAGGTAGATATCCAATATCTTTTATATGGTGTGGTTGTAATGGTGTATTAT
>CAZECB010000411.1:0-1744 GCA_964510745.1 uncultured Flavobacteriaceae bacterium
ATGCAAATTGGGTTTAATTCGCGTTTCTTAACAGAAATGCTTAATAATATAAGTGCCAATGACGTTTCATTAGAAATGTCATTACCTAACAGGGCTGGAATTCTAACCCCTATAGATGGATTAGATGAAGGAGAAAGTGTTACAATGCTTGTAATGCCAGTGATGCTCAACAACTAGATTAAGTGTTAATTATAAAAGAGCGATTTCATAAAGAAAAATCGCTCTTTTTTTGGTATCAATTTTCATTACGTTTTCTCATTAATTTTATACATTTTAACAACTATTAATTCAATTTTAATGAAAAAAATATTTTTTATCCTAGCCTATAGTGCAATTTTGATTTCTTGTAAAGAATCTAAAAAAACTGTTACTGCTCCTGAAAAACCTACGTCTATAGGTATTACTTCGCTAGAAGGAGATAAAGTATTTACTAAGTATATGTCTTCTATTACAGAAGAAGAACTTAAAGAAATGCTTTATGTGTATGCTAGTGATGAAATGGAAGGGAGAGATACTGGATCACCTGGTCAAAAAAAAGCTGTTGAATATTTACGTAATTACTATAAAGAAATTGATGTCGCATCTGGAACACCAGATGGAAACTATTTTCAAAAAGTCCCAAAAGAATTTTTTAGAAAAAATAGTGGATTAAATGACTCTGAAAATGTTCTTGCTTTTATAAAAGGTACAGAAAAACCTGAAGAAGTTCTCGTGATTTCGGCACATTTAGATCATGTAGGTATAGACTCTAAAGGAAATGTATACAATGGAGCAGACGATGATGGATCTGGAACTATTGCAATGCTAGAGATTGCTGAAGCTTTTAAGCAAGCGGTCAAAGATGGCTATCCTCCTAAGCGCTCTATTTTATTCTTACATGTAACAGGTGAAGAAAAAGGTCTTTATGGTTCTAAGTATTATGCAGAAAACCCTCTATACCCTCTTGCCAATACAGTTGCAGATCTTAATATTGATATGATAGGTCGAAATGATTTTGAACACCCTAACGACAACGACTATATATATCTGATCGGGTCTGATAAGTTAAGTACAGAGCTTCATCAAATCTCAGCAGCAATAAACATGAAGTATTTTAATATGAATTTAGACTATCGTTACAATGCTGAAAACGAACCAAATCGTTTTTATTATCGTTCTGATCATTATAATTTTGCAAAACATAATGTACCTATCATATTTTATTTTAACGGCGTACATGAAGATTATCATAAAATAACAGATACACCTGATAAAATTAATTATCCTTTATACCTAAGACGTGTAAAGTTAATTTTTGCAACTGCTTGGGAACTCGCAAATCGTAAAGAACGCCCTGTAGTAGACAAAGCAATTCCTAAACCTTAATCACATTGTGACTGCATATATTGAAGCTCTGTAAATTTTACAGGGCTTTTTTTTATAAAATAATTGGTAATATGATCATATTAGTTATCTTTGCAATCGCTAATTAAAATGGTGGTTGTAGCTCAGTTGGTTAGAGCATTGGTTTGTGGTACCAAGGGTCGTGGGTTCGAGCCCCATCTTCCACCCAGAATATAAAGTCCTTCTATTATGAGGGACTTTTTTTGTTGCTAATAAAATCATCATAAAAGATAAGAAGACAATACACTAAGTATCACACTTAACCTATTGATGTGACACTTATTTTCCATGCAAAATAATTTAACTCGAATAGCTATGTACTAATTAAGAGTTGATTTAATATTAACTTTCTATACATACT
>CAZECB010000412.1:0-1743 GCA_964510745.1 uncultured Flavobacteriaceae bacterium
TTAAATGAATATCGAAATTCTATAGAAAAAGATGGAGCTCTAGAACGTCGTTTCCAAAAAGTAATTGTAGAACCTACAAATATTGAAGAAACTATTGAAATTCTTAATAATATTAAAGGAAAATATGAAGAACACCACAATGTAATGTTTACCCCCGAGGCTATTGAAGCCTGCGTAAAACTTACGAATAGATATATGACAGATCGCTTTCTTCCTGACAAAGCTATTGATGCTTTGGATGAAGCTGGATCGCGAGTACACATCACAAATATAGATGTCCCTAAACAAATTCTAGATTTAGAACGAAAGCTTGACGAAGTACGTGAACTAAAAAATAGCGTAGTTAAAAAACAAAAATACGAGGAAGCTGCTAAATTGCGTGATGATGAAAAAAATATTGAAAAGCAATTAGCCATAGCTCAAGAACAATGGGAAGCTGATGCTAAAGCTCATAAAGAAACTGTAGATGAAGAAAGTGTGGCTGATGTAGTTTCCATGATGACTGGTATTCCTGTAAATAGAATTGCCCAAAAAGAAATAACAAAACTAGCTGGATTACCAAACTTAATAACAGGAAAAGTAATTGGCCAAGATAAAGCCGTTTCAAAGGTCATTAAAGCAATACAGCGTAATAGAGCTGGCTTAAAAGATCCTAACAAACCTATTGGTTCTTTTATTTTTTTAGGTCAAACAGGAGTTGGCAAAACACAATTAGCAAAAGTACTTGCTAAAGAATTATTTGATAGCGAAGATGCTCTTATTAGAGTTGATATGAGTGAGTATATGGAAAAATTTGCTATATCTCGTTTAGTGGGAGCTCCTCCAGGCTACGTAGGTTATGAAGAAGGTGGTCAATTAACTGAAAAGGTTAGACGTAAGCCTTATTCTGTTATACTACTAGATGAAATTGAAAAAGCACATCCTGATGTATTCAATATGCTATTACAGGTATTAGACGATGGATATTTAACCGATAGTTTAGGTCGTAAAATTGATTTTAGAAATACCATTATTATAATGACTTCTAATATTGGTGCGCGTAAGCTAAAAGATTTTGGCTCAGGTGTTGGTTTTGGTACATCTTCACAAAAAGCACAAGCAGATGATAATGCTAAAAGTATTATTGAAGGAGCATTGAAAAAAGCTTTTGCCCCTGAATTTTTAAACCGTATAGATGATGTAATTGTTTTTAATGCACTTGAAAGAGAAGATATTCATAAAATTATTGATATTGAGTTAAATAAACTTTTTAACCGTATTAAAGATTTAGGATACAATCTAAAACTTTCTAAAAAAGCAAAAGACTACATTGCTGACAAAGGTTTCGATAAACAATATGGAGCACGTCCTTTAAAAAGAGCTATTCAAAAATATATTGAAGATGCCCTAGCTGAAGAGATTGTAAAGTCAAATCTTTCTGAAGGGGATACTATATTCATGGACTTAGACAATAAGAATAGTGAATTAAAAATTGAAATAACAACCCCCAATGAAACTTCAGAATAATCTCTAGTACTTTAAAGTAATAGTTGAAATTTATAAAACCAATACTTAATTACAATAGTTAAGTATTGGTTTTTAGTTACTATATTATTCATCCTTAAGCTTTAATACCATTAAGTTATACCCTACTACTGACTAGCATAAAATAGCTGCCTAAATTTTATAACTAAGGAATACCTACGTCTTGTTTGAACCTAAATTGGCCGATGTTGCTAGAATAGAGATAAAAACAAAACATAA
>CAZECB010000413.1:0-1737 GCA_964510745.1 uncultured Flavobacteriaceae bacterium
GTTTGGATGACTATTCATGCTGGATTATTAATACTAGTTGCAAAACTTATTAAAGCACCCTATTTCTTTTTAGCTGTTGGAAGTCAAGCCAATGTCGGAGGTGCCGCATCTGCACCTATAGTAGCATCTGCGTTTCATTCTTCTCTAGCTACAGTAGGTGTTTTATTAGCTGTTTTTGGTTATGCTATTGGCACGGTAGCTGCTATTGGTTGTACTATTTTAATGCAATTAGCATCGGGTGGTTAAGATTTAATATTGGTCCTACTTTAATTTTTATTCTCATCATATTTATATGATATTTGCTACATTAATTTTTTTTTGCATGAAAAATATATCACTCCTATTATTAGTTATTTTTTTAATTGTTTCCTGTAGCAAACCAGCTCCTGATTTAATTGTTAAGGGTTCTGTAAAAGATTTAAATAAGGGCACTTTATACCTTCAAAGCCTACATGATACTATATTAGCGAAATTGGATTCTGTTGTTATCAACGGAACGTCTTCTAATTTTGAATTACATAGTGATTTAAGTGAACCTGAAGTTTTATATTTAGTATTAGATAATAATAGTAAAGAAAAACAAGCTATTCCATTTTTTGCCAGTAAAGGAGTTACAGAAATCAACACGACCTTAAAACGATTTGTTGTGGATGCAGAAATTAAAGGCTCTGAATTACAAACAAAACTTGAAGAGTTTAATAGCTTTAGAAGTCGGTTTAATGATCAAAATTTAGAATTGATTGAAGAACGTTTTGCTGCATTAAAAAATAATGACACAAACGCTTTAAATGCTATAGATAAAAAGTCTGATGGTATTATAAAACGCAGATATTTATATGCAATCAACTTTGCTATTAATAATAAAAATAGTGAAGTAGCTCCTTATATTGCTTTATCTGAAATTTATGATGCTAATATTAAATATTTAGATACTATTTATAATGTTTTACCTGATAATATCTCAAGTTCAAAATATGGAAAGGCTTTATATGAATTTATTAAAGAAAGAAAAACATCAAAGAACTAATAATTAAATCTCTTTTTTATAATTAATACTATCAAAATAAAAGAGGCTACTATAATTTATAGTAGCCTCTTTTATTTTTGTTTCTAAATCAAGTTTAAAGTTTATTAATTTTTTCAATTAACGCACGTCCCTTTTCTTCTAACTCAGTATTAATTGATTTAAAATGTGTTTTTTTATTCTCGACACTTCTATCATTAACTTTTACAATTAAATCATCAAAGGTAGCTATAGCTTCATCTATAATAGCTTCACTTTTTTTAGTATCTTTATCTGTATTAGCATATTCCCAGATATAAACTGCCTCAATAATATCTCCTAACACATAGTTTATATCTTTTTTTAAATCTCTTTTATTTGCCATAATATATTTTAATTTAGTTGTACAAAACTACACAATTTTACACATATACTTCTAAAAATTTTGCATTCTTTCCGCTTAGTGTAAAGGTTTTAAGTGCTGCAGGTAATAATACTGTATCACCTTGTTGTATTGAAAGTATTTCATTAAAGGTTTTGATTTCTGCATTGCCTTCTACACAGATATAAATTAAAAATGAATCTTTACTATTTTCTTTTTCAACAGTATTTTTTAAATCAATATAGTTTGTTGTAAAATATGGGCAACTCACCATTTTATTAGATACATTTTTTGATTTGGAATAACCAACTCTAAAGTTATCTTCCATATCAAAATCAATAGCATCTATAGC
>CAZECB010000414.1:0-1730 GCA_964510745.1 uncultured Flavobacteriaceae bacterium
TCTTTTAGTGCTAAATGATTCACCTCCAAGATTTTTTATTTCTTCTTCACTAATAGGCCTTCCTATATAATACGTATTCCCTGTATTATTATCATAAGCTATATTTGTTGTTACTGTCCCTGATGGGCTTCCTGTTCCTGAGTAATTTGAAATTATATTAGTAGGGTTATTATAAATGTCATATTGGTATGATGTGTCAGATGTGATTCCTTGTAAATTGTCTTCAGTAGATGCAGAGTTTACTTGTAACTTAAACACTTTATTTGTTGACAATGAATATGAATTGTTATATATGGTTTTGGTTATATGCCCAGAGCTGGGGACAGTAAACGAATAAAAATTAGCTTGAGTGTATTGACTAGTAAGGGCTCCCCTAAGTAAGGGGTCATATTTGGTGGTGGTATAAATGCGATCAGATGTATTGGTATGCCAATTACTTTGGGCGATACCAGAAAACCCTAAAAACCCTAACCCTTGAGTATTATAAACAGCACCTTCATAAGCATAGAGTTGTTTTAGAGTAGGAGAGCCAGAGCTTATACGTTGTAATCGTGTGACAACTTTAGTGTCTGGTGCTACAGCAACATCTACATAAGGAAATGTTTGCTCATAACCTCTTTGGTATACTGGTACAGATTCTGATGAAAAATCTTGAGAGTTAAGGTTATTATAATCTATAGTATATGTTTTGCCATTATCATTTACTGAACGTAATAAAACATCTTCTTGATGATCTTGAGTAAAAGAAAAGTGATGAATCCATTGATTGCTAATGACTCCAAATTCAAGATTTTTGTTAGGTTCATTAGAGGATAAAAATATAGGTATCGGTAAATGGTCTAGAAAACCATTTTTTTCAATAGATCCTCCAAATTCAAATTTTGTTTGATGTGGAGAGTTTGAGCCAAAGAGCCCCATATTATTATAAACATTAATTTTTTGAAATTGAGTACTATTATTGTTTGTAGTTACAGTATTATAATCGATGATATCTGTCTTTCCATCTCCATTAATATCAACAGGAATTAAATCATAACTACGTGTCGTACCTGCTAATGTTGATTGTATAAATTTAAAAGGTTGTGTTCTTTGTCTAATCACATAATCAGCACCGGTTGAGGTAAACATTCTAAACGAATAACTGTCACTTCCAAAAGGATCCATGAAATCAGTTTTTCCATCACCATTGTAATCTCCTATTAAAAGTGGCTCATCTAATTTAATGCCAGCATCATTTTTTTGCCAAAGTAGCGTTAATAAATTATTAGAATTTAAGGTATACACAAATAGTTGCCCTTCTTTAACATGCAAAATATCTGACTTACCATCGCCATTAAAATCGATAGCAATTAACCTGTCATTGTCTTCTATGTATTCAATTAAATTACCAGAATAATTAGCAAACCCTGATGTGACATTTCTATTTAAATCGATAAGATAAGCTGTTCTGTTATTAACAGTGCTAGTAGAACAGTAGTAGCCGCAGTTTCCACCGCCACCATCAGGATCAAGAATGGAATCACCAAATCCTATGGGATCATCTCCATTATCTGTACAGTCTTCATCAGTATAATAGCAATAACGTGAAGAAAAAGGTTTACCAATTGATAAGATATCAGTTAAACCATCACCATTAAAATCACCAGAAATGTATTCTCGAGGAATCTTTCTGTTTGTAGAATTATCAGGAGATGTTTGATTTGAATATGTTGGGGCATTCCAATTTTTAG
>CAZECB010000415.1:0-1727 GCA_964510745.1 uncultured Flavobacteriaceae bacterium
TTCCTAAGTTAATAATTTTTGTTTATTATATTGTTGTTTAAATTAATCGAACTATTTATGATAATATTAAGAATAAAAATATATACAGCCTAGTTCTCTTTGAAAATTTATGTTACTTTTGTGTTTGATTACTATAGGCGGTGATGAAAAAGTATTTATATTTTCTATTTTTTATGTCCTTGATTACTATCAAGGTTTCCGCTATAGGTATTTATTTACACGACTGTCAAGACGACGAAAACACTGATGTTTGTGAAGTTTGCGAAAGTGCCATTTACAATCAAAATATAGAATTTTCACCTATAGATGAATTTCATAACCTTGAAATTGATCACACTACTATTTTTTATTACCTTGAAAATCATTACAAAAGTATTTTTACAAAAATACTCTTCAACAATAAAGTCTTTTATGGGAGACCTCCTCCTTCACTAGGATAGTGATTTATCAAAAAAACTTAGTTTTTAAAACCAATGCAGCACACATTACAAAAGTTTCTAGTTGTTTAGACTTGTGTAGTATTGTGTTATTAATGATTTTCAATTTAATTTAGAGTGAAACAATATATTTTAATATTATATTTTTTAGGCATTTGGCCTTCACTAATAATGGCACAAGAAAAGCCTTGTACTTATTCGGTTGTTGGAAAAGTTTTAGATGCTGAAACTAAAGAACCAATTCCATATGCTACTGTACAAGTAAAAAACACAGAAAAATATTCGATTACTAATGAAGATGGTAACTTTTTCATTGATAAATTATGTTCTGATAAAAATGTACTCATCATATCTTGTTTAGGTTATTCCAAATCAACAAATGAACATCATCATGTTCATGATGATGAAAGTCAACATTTTTACTTAACTCAAGATTTAACAGGATTAGATGAAATAACTATTAAAGCTGAAAGAAGAAAAGAAAAAGGAACTGAGACAATTTCACAAACAACAATAACTAAAACAGAAATCAAAAGTAATCCTATTCAATCTTTGGCAGCTTCTGTATCTAAAGTAGAGGGAGTGACATTTGCATCAGCAGGATCAAATGTACAATTACCAGTTATTCAAGGATTGTCTGGGAATCGAATTTTAGTTTTAAATAATGGTTTAAAACACGCTTTTCAAAATTGGGGAAATGAGCATGCGCCAGAAATAAATGTAAATGCAGCCAATAACATTACTGTTATTAAAGGAGCAGCTGGAGTAAGGTTTGGCCCTGAAGCCTTAAGTGGAGTTATCCTTGTCGAGCCTAATCCTTTATTATTAGATAATCCATTATATGCAAATATTGGAACTAGTTTTCAAACCAATGGTCGTGGTGGAAACACAAATTTTGAAATTGGAAAAGGATCTGAAAAATGGAGTTATTTTTTAAACGGAAGCTATACAAGATTAGGAGATCGTAATACACCGGATGTTAATCTTACCAACACCGGAAAAGAAGAAAGCGCATTTGGTTTTGGTGTATTACATCATCTTGATAATTGGGATTTTAAACTTTACTATAGTTTTATTGATCAAAACTTGGGGCTGTTACGAGCATCATTTGTTAGCAGTGCTAATGGAATAATTGAAGCTCTTAACTCTGATGTTCCTGATCCTGCTGACCCTTTTTCATTTAGAATAAATGACCCAAATCAAACTACGCAACATCAATTAGTAAAAGCAGAGGTAGATTGGTGGTATTCTGACGGAGGGAAATTGACGTTACGTGCCGGAGCACAATTG
>CAZECB010000416.1:0-1702 GCA_964510745.1 uncultured Flavobacteriaceae bacterium
AAATCATTTTATGAAGGAGTTGTGGGTAAAATTCCAGAATATTCTTAATTATGACCCCAAGAAGATTCATCATCTTTATTACTAGGGGATAAACCTAATACTTCATTATTGGTGTTTACACCTAACCCTAAAACAGTTCGATTAGCATAATTAAAATAGGCAACTACTTGATTAACTTCTAAAAGTTCACCATCGTCAACACCTAAAGTCTTAATGTTTTTAATCTGTGATTCAGTAATAGTGTCTGCATTTAGTGTGAGTCGCTTAGCATAATTAACTAAAGCCATTTCTTTAGATGATAAAATAATATCTAATGTATCTTCTTCTATATGTGTTTTTATAGCATCTGCCTTTATATCATCATTTAAAAAACGCTTCATTCCTGTGAAATGATGAATGTAGCAATATTCACAATTATTAATGTAACTAGTATAAGTGCCTAATAATTCTAGAAACCAATTAGGAAATGTATTATCGCTATGGTGCAATGTATTTTTATAAATACTCATATGCCCAGTTAGTGTATGTGGACGTAAGCTATGAATACTTAACACATTATCAATCTGATTATTTGGACCTTTTATTCTATTGTATATAGTTTTTAACTTACCCTCTGCTTTTTCAAAAGGAATCACTTTAATCCAACACATTGTATTTTAATGTTTAATGATTTTAAATTTAACAATAATCTTAATATTTTGGCATAAAAATTGATTATAATATTGTGAATTGCAAATGAAACATAAAGTAAACCATTGTTGTCCCTAAAAAGAAACATTTGCTTATAATTAAAAAGCTACTTCATGCAAGATATGAAATAGCTTTTTTCTTTTATTATAGAAACTGAAAATGTATAAGTTTAAAACTTTTCTTTTTTAATTAATTCTTTTTCTTCCTCTTCTTCAGATGCTTCTCTATTTTGATTTCCGCCATAAATTAAATCTGTACTAGAGTAAGTGGTACCAAACGTACGACTAGCAAAAAATACTTGACTTATAGCATCTTTAACTTGCATTTCAGTCAATTCTTTTAAAGGATGAATAAATACAGACCATAAAATACCTTCAGATATCGCATATTTTACATCTAACGCAGTGTGAAAATTAGCAGCTAGTGCATTAGTTTTTAGTTCGTCATCTAACTTATTAGATTCAACAATAGGCGAAATAATTCGCATTCTATTATTAGTTTCGTCTGTTATACAAAAGAAAGGTGTATTCTTAATCATAAATTGCCATCGCCCCGAATCCCCTTGAATAGAATCACTAACAGATGTTATGATTTCACCTAGCTCGATATTATTCATACCTTGAGAAAACATAGTATTACTAGTTAAAGCAATTAAAAAAAGAAATATAATTTTTTTCATCTGTAGTTTATTTTATTATAGTTAAGACGGATAATTAGAGTATTAATAACAAAAAGTAGTCATTACTTTTAAGACTACCTTTTGTTATACTGTTTAATAGATATTATTTACCTGTTTAAATTACACTCTTCGTATTGTTTGTTTTAGTTATTACCAGCAAGATAATATAAAAAAAACAAAATATTATTTATGAAAACCGCACGACATAAATTTTGCTCAGGATATTATTAAACATATATTCTGGCTCATAACTTCTAATTTCTCGTAATTTATGATGGGTGGACTTACTACATTTACTCGGACATAAAGTTTAAGGATGTTTGCTAAAAAACA
>CAZECB010000417.1:0-1684 GCA_964510745.1 uncultured Flavobacteriaceae bacterium
GAACGTATGTAAAATATCTTCTAATGCTTTAGCATCTTCAATTAAAGGAAATAAGGCATTAGCCAATTGTAATACATTCCATAATGCGATTTGAGATTGATTACCATAACGATAGCGTTTAAATTGACGGTCTGTTGTATTTGGTGTCCAATCATGATCATAACCTTCTAACCATCCATAAGGTCCATAATCAATTGTTAAACCAAGAATAGACATATTATCAGTATTCATGACGCCATGTACAAAGCCTACACGTTGCCAATGTATCACCATTTCTAAAGTATTATGAAGGACTTCTTTAAAAAATGCTAAATAACCTTCTTTTGTTCCTGATGTAATATACGGATAGAAATTATCAATCGTATAATCAGTAAGCTGCTTTAAGGTTTCATTATCTTGTCTGCTAGCAAAAATTTCAAAGCTTCCAAACCGAATAAAACTAGGTGCTACTCGACATACAATAGCTCCTTTTTCATAAGCTGAATTTCCATTATACATCACATCTCGAAGTACATCATCTCCAGATAAAGCTAGAGATAATGATCGTGTTGTAGGTATTCCCAAATAATGCATCGCTTCACTACATAAATGCTCTCTTATTGAAGAACGTAATACAGCTAACCCATCTGCACTTCTTGAATATGGAGTTTCTCCAGCACCTTTAAGCTGTAAGGACCAATGTTTGTTTTGATGTTCAATTTCAAATAAGTTGATTGCACGGCCATCACCTAATTGCCCTGCCCAGTTACCAAATTGATGCCCGCCATAGCACATGGCATATGGTTTTGTGTTTTCAAAAACTTTGGTGCCAGTAACTGTATTTAAAAATACTTCAGATTGAATATCATTTTCTGATAGCCCTAATAATTCTGCAACTTCAGTAGCTGTGTGAACTAATTGAGGTTGAGATGGAACTCTTGGAGTAGTGTATGAAAAACAAGAATTAAAAACTTGCCTTCTAAAATTTTTAGCTTCAGAATCAGCAGGTAATTGTTTGTTAAATATGTCTGTTATCTTGAACTTCATTATAAACTTGAATTAACAACAACCTTTTTCAGGATCACAACTTGCGCCATCTTTTACTTTAATAGTTGTTACTTGCTCAAACGCTTGTAAAAAAGTGTCACTAGATTGTGCGCCACTAATACCATATTTATCATTAATAATAAAAAAGGGAACGCTTGATACCCCTCTTTGTTGGTAATGCTTTATCTCTTGAGTGACTGCATAAGCAATAGAGTCATCACTAATGACACGCTCTACTTTTTCTTTATCCCAATTGTATTCTTTCATAATTTTAGAAAGCACTTCTATACTATTTAAATGCAAATTTTCATCAAAATAAGCTTTAAAAAAACGTTCTTTTAAAACAGTTTTGAACCCTTCTTGACCTGCAACGTGTAATAATTGATGTAATGGTAATGTATTTACGGCTAACCATTGATCACCAAAATTAAAGGTAATGCCTAATGTTTCTCCAGCATCAGAAATAGCATCGGTCATTGGTTTTGTACGTTCTAAATCTCCAAATTTATTTTCTAAATAAGTAATTCTATCAATTCCTTTTTTAGATATGGTTGGATCTAGTTGATAGGGATGCCATTCTATTTCAATAGGTTGACCTTTCCATTGTTGTATAGCGTTTTCTAATCGTTTCATTCCTACGTAACACCATGGGCAAGCG
>CAZECB010000418.1:0-1677 GCA_964510745.1 uncultured Flavobacteriaceae bacterium
AGCTCCTTTATCTTCATCTTCATTAAAATATCCAGCCCTTAATGCAAAAGCATCTTGATAAGTATATTCAGCTCCTAATGCCCAAGTAAACTCTAATAATTCTTCACTCAACCCTCCTGGTGCATCACCAAAAGATTGAAATATACCTGATAAAAAGTTAACATCTTGTGATTGCCCGTCAATAATTACATCTGTATTTACTGGGTTGTTAGGAAAACCAATTAAATCCTCATCACCTTCATCAAATATTCCATTTCCATTTAAATCATCAAATTCAAATTCACGACCTGTAATAGGAGGTGTTGGGACTAATAGTTTAGTTACCTCTCCCGTAACAGCCAATTTATTGTGTTGATCAAAAATAAAATCAAAACCACCTCCTAAGCGTAATGTGGTTGGAATAAAATTTTCACGTCCTGCATCATCAAAACTAATACTAGGTCCAATATTTTGAAGTGCAAACCCGCCACGCCAGCGCCCATCAAAATCTTTATATGCTCTTTCTTCACTTTGATAATACCCAGTAATATCAACGCCTACAGAACCTGCAGCTCTTGCATTAACATCTACAGCTTGTATTCTTAAATCTGATCTTAAATAACGTAGTCCTACTGCTAAAGAAAATTGATCTGCTAATCTTAATGAATAAGAGGCATCAATAGTTAATTCATTAGGACTTTCAATTAAAGGTTGAGAAATAGCATCTTGCCTAATTTCTATATCACCAAGTCCAAAAAACCTAAAACTTGCTGCAAAAGCACTTTTTTCATTAAGCCTATTAAAATAGGTTATGTTTCCTAAAAAAATATCATCTACCAATTGACTTAAGTATGGTGTGTAATTTACAGCAATACCAGATTTAGCTTCAGAAAACGCATATTTTGCGGGGTTCCATTGTTGTGCATTAGCATCAGCAGATGTTGCTACCCCTATATCTCCTTGTCCAGCAGCTCTAGCGTCTGGGGCAATTAATAAAAATGGAGATGCTGTTGTAATTACTCTACTGTCTGCATCTGGAATTATAGTTGTTGTTTGCGCATTAATTTCAATAGCAAAAGTTAAAACAATAATGGTTATAATGTACTTTTTCATATTTTTTAATAATAATTAATTGAGTTAGCTTTAGCGTTTTGGCAAATATACTTCAATATTACAGTATTACAGTATTACAAGTTTTTCTATTTTTTCAACTTGTTGATTAAATTGATTTGATCTAACAATAAGTTTATAAACATAAACACCTTTTCCTATTTTAGCTCCAAAATCATCTCTTCCGTCCCATATAATATCTCTAGACAATGAGCTAGTAGATTTTCCTCCTCCGTTAGTTTGACCATTTAGGGTTCTCACAATCTTACCAGAAACAGTAAATATCTGTACAGAAACGTCTAAAACATCAGAACTATTGTGGTTGAACCAAAATTCTGTATAATTCACAAATGGATTTGGGTAATTTAATACATTTTCAATCACTAATTCTTCACTTTCATCAAATACTATAAATTGTATTTCTGATCGAGATGAATTATTATAAACGTCCCAAGCTATTACAGTTAGTGTATGTAATCCAGGCTCTAATTCTCTCAAAGGAAATGTTACTGTGCCTCTTGTAAAATCATCTACATCAGTTTGATAAAAATCATTTAATTTCAGAGGGTTAGCTTCATCTAACTCTAC
>CAZECB010000419.1:0-1671 GCA_964510745.1 uncultured Flavobacteriaceae bacterium
TATGGTGCAAAAGAAAATAAATGTGGCTTCTTATGCGCATCTGTTGGTACATACTAATAAGTTGCAGACTGCACCATTGACCAATACTTTTTATTCTATGACCAAGCAACGATTAAAAATGTTGTTGCGTCGCCCTTCTAAAAATAGACAAGTAGCAAAATATCTTTTTGTCCTTCCTATGATCGCTTGTTTGATGTCTTTGTTTTCTTTTAATTTAATAGAAGATATTCAGCCCATTCAAAAAGGTTTAGAGGAGATAGGAACTACTATAGAGAATCTAGGAAATAAGAAGGTGGTGGAAATGATGCCTATGCAGGAAGGCATGGATACAGAAACTTATAAGATACAATGGGGGAAATATACCTTCAATTGCCAAACAATAATAAAAGGGGAGAGAAGACATTGCAACTGCGAAAGAAAATATATTGCTAAATCCGATTTAAAAGCGATTAATAAAACGGGCATTAAATTTTATAAAGGTAGTACAAAGGTTGACTTCAAAAATGTCAATGTGTGGTCTTTAGATGGTCATGTGTATTGTGAGAAAGAAGAACTCATGATGAATGCAGAAACGCAAGAAAAGTATAATCGGAAAGCTTGTATTTGGAATGCGTTTGATGAAGAGGATCTAGGCTTTGTATATTTTCAAACAGACGAATTTTATCGGGTTAGCTTTACTTTTGGTATTGATACTAAAAATGCCAATCAAGTGATTCCTCATAATCAATTAGTACTTGGACAAGAGCGAATTGCTTTGAATAGTTTAAGAAATCCTTTTTCTTCTACTATTACTTTTGACCAAGTTCCAAAGTTATTGGATGAACAGGCCTATATTAAATTTTATGGGAAAGATCAGAAAATTAATGAAGTGAAATATGCCTTTTTTGATGGTAGTGTTGGTGTAGAATATGATTTAGCTATTGATAAATATAGAAGATTTCTAGAATCTAGAGTAGATGCAAACACAGAACTAGCTTTAATGTCTAGCCTAAATGAGGAAAATGAATTAGATATCACATTACATGTGCTCACTAGAATTGGTGACAACAGTACCCCTATAAATAGTTTTACTTGGGACAAACACCAATTTTCTTATAAGAATCCTACATTGCGATTGACCAAAAAAGAATTCTTAGATTTAATAAATAATCATGCGATTCTTGGACCTAAAAAGAAAGTCTTAGAAGAAATCAGTGGTATTGTTATTTATAACAGACAAACTTCGACTTATGCAATTGAATGCGAAAGCAAAGGTACTTGGAATGAAGTAATCAAAGGAAATGAATTTCAAGGTAAGTTAGCACAAATAGAGGACGGTAGTATTATAGGGTTTCATAGATTAAAAGCTTCCTCTATTTTTTCAGGTGGTTTAACGGTACATATTGATGACACCTCTAATAGAAATCAAGAAGAAATTATTGTTCGACAATCTAAGCCTAATACTGCAATGGGTATGTATAACCGATATGGCTATTGGCATTACCAGAATATGCCATTCAAAGAGGTCTATAAGGAATTGAGTAACAGTAGACCTGGTACACTAAAAATAGAAGGAACGAACCTACCAAACGTAGATGTATTTGTACGTCCTTCTAGTGAAATCCTTTCAGAAGAAATAATGAAGGAACGTATTTTGAACGCCCTTAAAAAACAAGTATTATTCACCGTCAA
>CAZECB010000420.1:0-1667 GCA_964510745.1 uncultured Flavobacteriaceae bacterium
AGTTTAGTTTGAGCATCAGCTTCTTCTTTAGCTTTTTGTTCTGCTAATAGTTTAGTTTGAGCATCAGCTTCTTCTTTAGCTTTTTGTTCTGCTAATAGTTTAGTTTGAGCATCAGCTTCTTCTTTAGCTTTTTGTTCTGCTAATAGTTTAGCTTGAGCATCAGCTCCTTCTTTAGCTTTTTGTTCTGCTAACAGTTTAGCTTGAGCATCCGCTTCTTCTTTAGCTTTTTGTTCAGCTAATAGTTTAGTTTGAGCATCCGCTTCTTCTTTAGTTTTTTGTTCGGCTAATAGCTTCGCTTGAGCATCTTCTGTTTTAGGCTTTCTTTGAGTTTTATTTCTTGATGCAACTCTCTTCTTTTTCTTTTTATTACCTGAGATCAGTCCATTAACTTCATCGGCTGTACTGTAATAGTAATTGTCTCTATTTTTAAATCTATATGCTAGTGTAATATCATAAGATGATCCAAAAACTTCTAAATTTCCTAATGTTTTTTCAAAATTAAACTCTACAGCAACTTGAGGTGTAATATTAATACCAACACCACCAGATGCTCCATATTCTGTACTATAACCAACTTGAGCCCAAAAACCTTTGGGAATTGTTAGCATTGCAATACCAGAAATTATTGTTTTATCTGTCCTAAATTCTGATCTTATTAAACCAGAAAATTTACTTTCATCAAAAAAGCCTCTACTATCTATATAACCTGTATACATAAAATGGCCTTGGAGGCCTTGTTGAGGATCATCTTCAATAAGCTCAGATGATTCTAAATTATAGAGAGCCAAATTATTAATAGAAAGGCCAAAATCTAAAAAAGCATTACCATAGTTTATCCCTGGGCTGATGTTTAATAAGAAATTTTCAGGAATATTTTGTAAAGATGGGTCTTCAAAATTTGTAATTACACTAGCTGTATTAACGCCACTTTTATACGCACCAGCATTAAGACCAAAAGTTAAGTTGCTCTCTCGAGCTAATCTTATATTATAAGCAAAGTTTAATGCTCCTCCAAATGTAGTTAAAACACCTTGGTTTTGTTGAAAAAGACTTAATCCAGCACCAATATTTTCTCTAAACCTTCCAGCATAACTTGCTAAATAGGTGAGTGGAGCGTCTTCAAATCCAGTGAATTCTGTTCTATTGAAAACACTAATATATTTGGTTTGTTCTCTTACAAAACTAAATGTAGGGTTAATTGTATTGCGATTAAAAGTTAAAGAGTTTCTGACTGGTAGGGTAAGTGAAACTACCCCATCACCTTCTTGAGAATAGAACACCTGTATAGAACAGATGCATAATACTAAAATAAAAAGATGTTTTTTCATATCATTTTACCAGTGTTATTGAACCTCTTTTTGTTTCATTTCCTGTTGTTGTAATGACATAATAAAATATTTGATTTATACTTGATAAATTCAAATCATTCTCTGGCCAGTTATTTAGATAATCGTTAGTTTGTAAGATGACTTGACCTTGATTATTCATTATCATCACCATGGTATTTGTTCCACTCACGTATCTAGGAGGTATTACCCATGTATCATTTATATTATCTCCATTTGGACTTATAAGATTAGGGATATTTTCTACTTCAGGAAATGGATCTAATGCTTCTCTGATTTCAAATAAAAACTCTCTTGAACCGTTACATCCCATAGTTTCTG
>CAZECB010000421.1:0-1660 GCA_964510745.1 uncultured Flavobacteriaceae bacterium
AGCTGAATTTGTTGAAACCAACCCTGCTTATTACAAAAAACAGTTTGAAAAAATAAATTATACCAATCATCGGCATGGAAAAAGAAATACCCTTGTTCAGAAGAACTTCCTCTCATGAAAGTAAAACTTCCAAAATGACCTATTAATTTATCTCCATACATAAAAGCATAACCTAATGCCCAAAACATAATAGAACCAATAGAAAGGTCCATAATGTTTTTCATAATGATATTACCAGCATTTTTAGCACGGGTGAATCCTACCTCTACAAGTGTAAACCCAGCTTGCATAAAAAATACTAATACTGCGGATATTGTAATCCATAGTGCTCCCATGTCACCATTTATAGTTGCAATAGCTTTGTCTAAAGCCTCTTGTTCTATGTTACTCATAATAAATAATTTTGTTTAATAAATCTTTAGTTTGAAAAATGATTAGTTAAGGGTTTCTCCACCTTTTTCTCCTGTACGTATACGGTAAGCTTCAGATACATCTGACACAAATATTTTTCCATCACCAACTTCACCTGTTTTAGCGGTTTCAATAATGGCATCAATTGCAGCTTGTTCAAATTCGTTGTTTACTACGATAGAGATATATCTACGTTGGATGTCACTAGTACTGTAACTTACCCCTCGATAAACCTGTCCAGTGGATTCATTTCCAATACCAGTAACGTCCCAGTACGAAAAGAAATTGATTCCTTTGTTGTGTAAAGCCTCTTTTACAGCTCTAAACTTTGATCTTCTAATGATTGCTTCTACTTTCTTCATAAGAATAAATAATGGTTAGTATTATGGTACAAACATATAGTATCTAAGTATTTTATTAAAACATTTTAATGAATATCTACGTATTTTTATTACTTTAATCTTAAAATGTCTATAAAAATTAGATTTTCATATTATTTCATTGTAAAATCTAAGTATTAGTGATTACTTTTTGGTAAGTAGCTTTACTTAATTAGGGTTAATTTGATATTTCTTCTTACAAATTTAGTTTCTGTATGATTGAAATAGTGTTGTTGGTCGTTTTTCAAATACAGAATGTCGTTCAGCTAACTATATCTTATTTATTGAAAATAATTTTTAGAATTCTGTAATTTTAAAAGCTTTTTTTTAAGCAAACGATATAATAGTTAATAATAAGCGTATAAATTTCTTGAATCCTATATGATTTCGTAATTTTGCATTTCGGAAAAACTTAAGAGAAAAGAATATGCAAAAACAAGGAATGTATTTGCCTGAATTTGAACATGAAAACTGTGGAGCAGGTTTTATATGTAACCTAAAAGGTGAAAAAACCAACCAAATTATTCATGATGCATTAGAGATTTTAGTAAAGTTAGAACATCGTGGTGGTGTAAGTGCGGATGGTAAAACGGGTGATGGAGCTGGCATTCTGATAGACATTCCTCACGATTTTTTTCAAGAAGTTTGTGATTTTGATCTGCCCGAGCAAAGAAAATATGCAGTTGGTATGGTATTTTTACCTAAAAACACAAACCAATATACTTTTTGTAAAAATGAGTTTGAAAAAGAAATTAAAGCTCAAGGTTTAGAAATTTTAGGTTGGAGGACAGTCCCTGTAGATTCTTCTCAATTGGGAGAAATAGCTTTAGATGCAGAACCTAATATTGAACAATTATTTATTGGACAAG
>CAZECB010000422.1:0-1658 GCA_964510745.1 uncultured Flavobacteriaceae bacterium
TCAATAGAATATACGAAAATTAATTCATTTTAGGACTATTTACGGACATACAAATCAACTATTATACTGTATTAAGGAATGTAGTGGCATTCTTTTTTTATTCAGTTAATAAAATGTCTTTATTAAATAATTTTTAATGTAGGTTTAGTGAGGTGCTGAAATAAATTCAGCATAAAAAAAAGATACAGCGAAAAACCTGATCTTGAAAGATTTAGTCAAGGGAATGCCCAAATTATTATAAAACAAAACCCCCTATCATAAATTGACAGAGGGTTTAAGTAAACATTGTTTTTATAAACTCACTTATTGCTTGATATCTTCAACTTTAACTTCTTTAGCGTCTTTATCTAAAAGAATAACCTCATCAAAGCCTGCATCTTTAAATTTAGCAAATTGTGTTGCTGCATCTCCAACAACTAGATACCCCATTTTAGACTCATCTAAATATTTATTTGCTAAGTTTTTATGTTGCTCTAGTGTCATATTATTTACAACTTGCTCTTCATTAGCAATATAATTTGAAGGTAAATCATAATTACTCATCGTTGTTAACATACCTAGCAACGCGCCTTGTGTTTCAAAACGAAGTGCATTAGATTTTATCAGTGCATTTTTAGTAAAATCTAGATCATCTTGAGAAATTCCATCTTTATATTCCTTAATAAGGTCTTTAAAAATCATTACTGATTCGAATGTTGTATTTGTACGCACACTTGAAGATGCCGAAAATGCACCTTTTATTTTAGTACCACTAAAACCACTTCTAGCGCCATACGTGTAGCCTTTTTCTTCTCGTAACACTAGGTTAACACTACCTGAAAAAGAGCCTCCTAACTTATAATTCATTACTGTAGCAGCATAAAAATCAGGATCAGTTCTTGCCATAGATAAATTACCTATATTAATTACCGATTGCTTTGCATTTGGTATATCAACAAAATACAAAGATGATTTATCACGATTGTTATTGACATCATAAGTTGGGATGGTTACTTCTTTGGCTCCCCAATTTGACTCTAAGTTATTTAGTGCCGCTATGGCGGCATTCTTATTAATGCTTCCTACAATATGAAAATTACTAACCGATGGTGAAATGTTTTTTTCATAAAACGCTTTTAAATCATCCATCGTAATAGATTCTACAGACGCTTCTGTACCAGCAGTTGGATATGCAAAGGGGTGGTCCTCACCATACAGTAATTTATTTGACACTGTATTAGCAACAAAATTAGGGTTTGCTTGAGAGCGTTTTATACCATTTATAGTTGCTGTTTTAATTCGTTTTAACTCGTCTTCATCCCATCGTGGTTGTAATAAAATTTCTTCAATTAAAGCTAAAGTTTTATCTAAATTACGAGCTAAAACATTTCCTTGAATACCTATAGATTCACGCCCAGTAAACATAAATATAGAAGCTCCTAATAAATCAATTTCTTCTTCTAGCTCCGCTGGTGTTTTATTTGCAGTACCTTCCATCATGATATCAGACAATAAATTTGCCACACCGTTTTTATTAAGATCATCTAACAAATGTCCTCCATCAATTCTGATATTAAAATTTACTAAAGGGATTTCGTTTTGCTCTATACCGTAAACTTTCATACCGTTAGACAACTCTGCTGTCCAAGATTCTGGAATGTTTAATTGCGGTGATTCTC
>CAZECB010000423.1:0-1641 GCA_964510745.1 uncultured Flavobacteriaceae bacterium
AGTCACTAAATATTGTTTGGCTAAGGGATGGAAATCTAACAGAATTTACAGGCCCAAGTATTTTAATAGAGGATACATTTTTAAATGGAGACTATCAAGCAAGAGTAGCTGCTGGAGTTAATTTTGATTCTAATGTTAGACAGGTACAAATAAACGCAGGAGAACTTCAAATTGAAACGACAAACAATAATCTAAATCTCAACGAGTCAGCAACATTATCAGTAATCTTACCAGATACAGCAATTCCTTCGGCAATTGATTACCAATGGTTTCAAAACTCGATACTTCAAAATGGAGAAACCAATCAAGAATTTGTGATCACTAGACCAGGAAATTATACTGTAGAAGTAACTTTTGATGGATGTACAACAAGGTTGGAACCAACAAATGTAAGTACCGTTTCTCAAGTTATTCCTAATGTGTTAACACCTACAGCGTTTAATAATAATACGTGGCGATTGCCACCAGAATTTACGGCACAATCCGATGTTAGAGTTCAAATATTATCACAAAGAGGAGAAGAAATATTTAATCAAACCAACTATAATGGAGATTGGCCTAATGACCAGCTTAAGGAAAGTATCTATTATTATATTATAAGTAGAAATAATAATCCAGTGGAGCAAGGAACCATAACCATAATAAGATAAAGGAGTATAGATGAATAAAAACCTACATATACTTTTAATACTGTCCTTTATTGTGCAAGGAGTTTTTGCACAGAATGAAGAAATTGCAGGTCCCCCTACACAAGCAGTACATAATGCTATAAAGTACAATCAATTTTTATTTAATCCAGCCTTTTCATTTAATAAAAAAGCAGCAGATTCTGGAGACAAAAATGGTTACATATCCGTATATGGACGTTTAGAGAGAGTAGATTTTGAAGGTGCACCAACTAGTTTTAATGCCACATACAGTAAAACATTAAATGAAAAAATGAGCCTTGGAGGAGGGTTATTTCAACAAAATATAGGTGTTATTACTCATTTTGGCGGATTACTAAATTACACATATAATTTAGAGCTTAATAGGGATGTTTATGTGGCATTTGGAGCAAATGTTTCTTATCAAACAGTAGGATTAAAGTCCGATTTACAAACATCAGAACCTATAGATAATAATGTTTTATTGGGCGATTTTGATGGTACGTCATTAGTAAGAGTATCCCCAGGTTTTAATGTGAATTATAATAATTTTGATTTTGGTATTGCCGTTCGAAATATTGTAAGTGCTTCTTTAGGGGGGGAGAGCAATATATTTGATTCTAATACCATAGTTGTACATGGAATTTACTCAAAACCATTGAGAAGAAGATCTCCAAATACCGTAAGGGGAATGCTTTATGTAGAAAAAGAAACCGCCTTGGATCCTGTAATTGGGGTAAATGGGTTTATAGAAAATGAAAAGTATGGTTTTGCACAATTGGGATATAACCAAACCTTTGGAGTTTCTTTTGGTTTAGGGTTTAATATTACGCCACAGGCAACCATAGGATATACGGTCGAAAGAGGTTTTGGTAATGCCGATGTATTTGGATTAAATCATGAATTTACATTAGCGTATAACTTTGTAGAGCCACAGCGTAGAGGAAGAAGGCGAATAAGAAATTCAGTTCCTAAACCTAAAAGAAAATTACCC
>CAZECB010000424.1:0-1631 GCA_964510745.1 uncultured Flavobacteriaceae bacterium
GCATGATCTTGGGTAGAGAAAATATTACAAGAACTCCAAGTAACTTCTGCACCAAGAGCTTGCAATGTTTCAATTAACACCGCAGTTTGTATGGTCATATGTAAACACCCTGCAATACGAGCCCCTTTAAGTGGCTGTGAATTTTTATATTCTTCACGAAGGCTCATTAATCCTGGCATTTCAGCTTCAGCTAATTCAATTTCTTTTCTTCCCCAAGCCGCTAACGACATATCCTTTACCTTACTTGGTGTATAGTCAACTGTTTTTGTACTCATAACTATTTTTTAAATGTTTTAAAACCTTAACAACTTTGGGATTAAACCTTAAAATAGTTTAATTTCGTTAACCAAAATTATTAAGCAGCCAATGGCTGTATATTGTCAAATTTGTGACTGCAAAGTTACATAATAAGTTCGAGAAATATAAATGCCCTTACACTTAACTTTACATCCTAATTCGCAAACAACTATTAAGGTTTGGAAGATTACAGAATCGTATGATGAATTGTTTCAGAATGTTACATTACAGTCAAAACATTTAGAGCGTGTTTTGGCAATGAAAAGTGAATTACATCAGCGCGGATTTTTAAGTGTGCGTCATTTATTAAAGGCGTTTGGGTATACAGATTCTGATCTGTTTTATGATGACAATGGGAAACCTCATTTAAAAGACGATAAGTATATATCTATTACACATTCATTTACGTTTTCAGCAATTATAATTAGTAATATTCCTATAGGTATTGATATTGAAAAGCAACGCGAAAAGATTAAAATCATTGCTCATAAATTTATAGATTATGAAAACAATTATTTAATAGAAAACGAAAACTATATTAAAAAACTGACTGTAATTTGGGGAGCTAAAGAAGCATTGTATAAATTATATGCTACTTCAGGACTTAGTTTTAAAGAGCATACTTTAGTGCTTCCTTTTATGTTAGAAGATGAAAAAACGACAGCTTGGATAGATTATCAAAATAAAAAGCACAGATATAATATTCATTTTTTAGAAATTGAAAATTTCACTTGCGTTTACGCAATCCCATAATGAAGCAGGTTTACGATGACATATTAAAAGCCGTTTCTCAAAACAAAAAATTATTAGCGGTTTTAATTGATCCTGATAAATTTAATATAAATGATGTCCCTTTATTTTTAGAGAAGGTAAATCAGTCTATAGCAACTCATGTTTTTGTAGGAGGAAGTACTGTTGAAGCACATGTAACAGAACAATTAGTTTTAGAGTTACAACAATATACAGAATTGCCCATCGTTTTATTTCCAGGAGACACTACACAAATTACTAATCAAGCAGATGCATTATTATTTTTGTCCTTGATTTCAGGAAGAAACCCTGAGTATTTAATAGGAAAACATGTTGCTTCTATTTCTAAATTAAGAGATAGTGATTTAGAAATTATTTCAACAGGATACATTTTAATTGAAAGCGGAAAAGAAACTGCAGTACAGAAAGTCACACAAACACAACCTTTGTCACGAGAGCATATTGAGGTTATTGTTGATACTGCAAAGGCAGGGGAATTTTTAGGAATGAAATTAATATATTTAGAAGCTGGTAGTGGTGCTTTACAACCAATTACTAATGGTATTATTAAGTGTGTAAACCAA
>CAZECB010000425.1:0-1626 GCA_964510745.1 uncultured Flavobacteriaceae bacterium
TATCAGCTTGCATCACATACCACATTTCTGTTTTCCCAAACGAATTATGACGTTTTTTAGCTAACTCATCATTTGGGTGTAATTGTATAGATAAGTCTGATTTAGCATCAATAAACTTAATAAGCAACGGGAATTTATCTCCAAAGGTTTTATAATTCTTCTCCCCTATTAAACTACCTTTAAATCTTTGTAATAATTCTTTTAATGACTGTCCTTTTAATACGCCATTAGCAACAATAGATATATCACCTTCAACATCACTTATTTCCCAACTCTCTCCAATATTAGGAGCATTATTATGTTTATTTAATAATAAATTCAGCTTTTGTCCTCCCCATATTTTAGTTTTTAAAATGGGTTTAAATTTTATAGGGTAGTTTAAGTTACTCATTAATTTCCTGAGTATTTCACGAAGTTTCTAGGTGTTTCGTATAATGTAATTTCTAAATCTAGTGATGTAGCTAATTTTGCTTTTATTTTGTTATAAATTACTACTACAATATTCTCAGCAGTAGGGTTTAAATCTTGAAATTCTGGTACTTCAAGGTTTAAGTTTTTATGATCAAAAGCATCTTCTATTTCTTCTTTGATAATGTCTTTTAATATTTTTAAATCGATGACATATCCCGTTTCTTTATCAATTTCACCAGTTACACTAGCAATTAACTCATAATTATGCCCATGAAAATTAGGGTTGTTACACTTACCAAAAACAGTATTGTTTTGAGTTTCATCCCAATCTTTACGGTATAACCTGTGTGCTGCGTTAAAATGTGCTTTTCTACTAACAGTAACCTTCATTTAATTTACATTTAAGTGTTTATCAAATTTATCAAATATAATTTTAAACCACTCTGTATATAACTCTGGGCATCGTTTAATATCTGCTTTAATATCTGCTAAAGGCATCCATTTCCAAGCTTCAACTTCATCTTTATTAATTTTAGGATTGTCATTATAATGACCTATTAACACATGGTCATATTCATGTTCTGTTAAACCATTATCAAATGGTGTTTTATATATAAATGAAATGGAGTTTTTTAATTCTGAGACAAATCCCATTTCTTCTTGTAAACGACGTTTACCAGCTTCTATATTGTTTTCACCATCACGTTGATGGCTACAACATGTATTAGTCCAAAGTCCTGGAGAATGATATTTACTTAATGCACGTTGTTGAAGCATTAATTCATTTTTATCATTAAAAATAAATACTGAAAAGGCACGATGTAATACTGCTTTTTCATGAGCCTCTAATTTTGGCATCAATCCAATTTGTTCATTATTTTCATTCACCAAAATGACTAGTTCTTCTTTCATACATTACAAAAATACCAAGTTATATTATAAAAAAGATATAATAATGAATATATAAAATGAAAAAGAGCACTTTAATTAAGTGCTCTTCTGCAATTAACATGAGTGAAACTTTAGTTTTTTACAACAATAAACTCACTCCTTCTGTTAAGTTGATGTTCTTCTGGTATACATTTCACACCATTACCACATCTATTCTTAAGTTCTGTTTCTCCATAACCTCTTCCTGTAATTCTGCTTCTAGAAATATTCCCTCGAGATACAATATAATCAATCGTAGATACATTACGTCTGTTAGATAACCCT
>CAZECB010000426.1:0-1625 GCA_964510745.1 uncultured Flavobacteriaceae bacterium
ATAAAGCTATCAATAACCTAAACTAACAACAAAAAATCAGCTGCGGATTTTAGGGTATATATTAATGATTTTTTTTAAATGAAAATAACAAAATCAATTATTTTAACTATTATGTTAATATCAGGAACATTATTATTTACATCATGCCCTAATGATGATGATAGTGGGCAAGATAATTCTATTGTAGGAACTTTTCTATCAACATCAATTGTAGAAGAACAGTTTATAGATAATGTATCTTAAGGTACTCAAGCCGAAATTATAGATGAAGATAACTTTATTAGAATTACATTTAATGCAGATGGTACACTCATGAGTCTTTTCTCTGAATCTGCTCCAGATGGAGAAATATTCACAGAAACAAGTACAGGTACTTATTCTATTGAAGGAAATATTTTGCTTACACAAGAATAAGGAGATTTAAACGCATCGGAAGAAGTTGAATTTATGCTAAATGGAAATACACTTTCATTAATTTCTGTTGATGAGGATGATGAAAGTGTTTTGTGTTAACTTCAATTTTTGAAAGACAGTAAATTATTATAAATCTAAAAAATAGATAAAAATCACTACTACTTTTTGTAGTAGTGATTTTCTGTATAGAAGAAGAAAATTATTTTTTATTTTCTGGAATCTTTAACCTAAAAATAGCTTCAAATTCAAAAATAAAACTAGACTGAATGTCAGTATTAAGTTGAGTACGATCATCATTAATATCAAAACCTGGTAAACGTAACCCTATGGTTTCACCTTGTTGATAAGCTTCAAAATTATTACTTGCAAACCCCCATTTAGCACGTAATAATACATTTTTATTTAAAACTTTAGTTTGTAAATAAGCAGTTGCTTTTAATGACCCTTGATCAGCATAAAGATTAGCATCATTTTCATTAATATTATAACTTCTTCCAACACCTATATAATCAAATCCAATAGAGAATTTATTAAATGCATAATTAACATCAGCAGAGATAGGTAATAAAACGTCCATTGAAAAGCGTTTGTTTTTACTTAAATAATACCACCCAAAAAATGGAGTTGTTACAAACCCAAAAGCTTCAGTGGAGCCATAGAGACCAAATTTGTAAACAAAATTCTCACTCTTTTTATAATTGAAAATAGCAATACCTCCATATTGAAAATCATCACCTGAAATATTTCGATAATCAGAAGCTAATTTTGGAAGAAAGAGAATGTTACTCGTAAATTTTTCAGAATGATTAATTGCTAATCCAAATTTTAATAATGTGCTATATACTGTAACAAGGTTGTTGTCAGGAAATAATCCAAATCTATTTTTATTAAAAATAGGACCAGTTAAAAAAGTATATTTATCATTAATAGTAAGAGGTACCAATAGATCTACATCTAAAACTTCTATAGTAGTACTGCCTAACGCATTTTCAAAATCACTTTTAAAAGATTGATTATAACCAATGCTAAATAAATCTACATAATCTTGCGCTTGCATAAAAATAGGAAGCAGAAGTATTGTAAATAGTAGTTTTTTCAAGAGTTATAGTTTATAAATAAAATGTAAAGATATATAAACGATAATATAATCATTACGTATAACCTGAGTTCGATTAATAAAAAGCGAGTTGGTTAGTTTTAATGGTTTGATA
>CAZECB010000427.1:0-1625 GCA_964510745.1 uncultured Flavobacteriaceae bacterium
AGTAATAGGTTTAGGGGAACCTAACCATGGAACACATGAAATATTTACCACCAAGAGCCGGATTGTAAAATACTTAATAGAGAATGAAGGGCTTAAAACTATAGTTTTTGAAAGCCATATGGACAATCTACATCATATAAATGATTTCATTACAGTTGAAGATAACTTAGTTGATGTGGATTCTGTTATGGATCAATTTATACACGTTTTTCGGACAGAGGAGATAAAGTCATTAATCTTATGGTTAAAGGAATACAACAAAGGAAAAACAATTTCGGATATGGTACAGTTTTCGGTTGTGATATGCAAGATGACAAAGAAAGTGTTCAATATTTAAAGGCATTTGCTGTGAAACAAGATTCTAAACTGCTAGAATTGCTTATGGCATATGAAGAAGAGTATAAGGTCTATGAAAATCTGGACCTTATTGAGCAAATTCAAAATCGCCTAAAGGTTGAAAAAAATAATTACGGCGTTTCAGAATTAAAATATGCTAGATTGGTACAAAGTGCTTTTATATTAGAACAATTTGCCATCTTTGATGCTAATTTAGGAAACCGATCTATTCACAGAGATTCTTCCATGGCGAATAATCTATTATGGATTTTGGATAATTACGATATGGAAAAGGCTGTGTTTTGGGCAGACAATTATCATGTTAAGAAAAAGGAAAGAGATGTGTCAGGAGGATATCTTGCAAAGGCATTGCAAGAGAAGTATTTTGTTATCGGAATGCATTTAGCAAAAGGTTCTACACGTGGTAGGATTGCTGAAACAAGTAAAATAGCATCAAGATTGATTCCTTCAAAGCCTGAATATTTTTTGAATGCTGCTGAGGACTCCATTTACTTCTTGTCTGCTGAAGATTTCTGTGATAAATTCAATATGCAAGAAAGAATTTTTGAAAGCATGGAAGAATTATGCGAGCTGAATTATTATGACGCTATTATTCATATTAAAAATGCAAGTCCTGCGATTGAAATTGAATAACTCGATGCTCATTTACTAAAAAGAAACAGGTGGTGTCCTTCTTGCTCGTACAATTACATACACCAAATCAAGTTATATTAGTGTAAATAAAGTCGTCTGTTATAAATATAACCAAGGGCTGTTAACCATTTCAAATGAAAGTACTAACTATTTTACAAACTATTGTAACCAAAAAAAAACAGCAGTGAGAATTAAAGCGTTTATATTATATTTTTTAGTATTATTTTTAAGTTTGAGTGCTTATTCTCAAGTGACATACACCTCTACAGGGCCTGGTAATTGGACTAATAATGCACTTTGGGTCACTGTTCCTGCTGGTCAAGGTTCTCCTGGCACAGTACCTCCAAATGGTAGCATTATAATTGTTAACCATGCCATGAATGTAGCTGGAAACCTTGTTCTAAATCAAGGTGACATAGACATTACTGTAAATTCTTCTGGTTCTATAAATATCTCTAACAATTTAGCTTTTGCTGGTACTGCTTCTTCTATCTCTGGAGATGGTGCAATTTCTGTTAATAATAATGTAAATATTAATAGTGGTACAGGGCATCAATTAACTGCTACTACTACTGCAGGCGGGGATTTAAACCTAGGCAATTCCGTTCAAGCAACTACTGGAGACCTAACAATTA
>CAZECB010000428.1:0-1618 GCA_964510745.1 uncultured Flavobacteriaceae bacterium
AATAATAATTAAAAGACGTAATTAAATGAAAAAAAGAATTTTAAATGCTATTGCTATTGCTGTTGTTGCTTTAGCCATTGTTAGTTTCACTAACAATACTGCTCAAATTGAAAATAATGCTATTAAAAAATCTATTTTAATAACTAATAGTTTTCCTTCTTTTTACTCTGTAGATACTGATTTATCAACTATTGAATGGAAAGGTTTCAAGCCAACAGGATCTCATAATGGGAGTATAAAATTATCTGAGGGTTCTTTTGTCGCTGAAAAAAATAAATTATCTTCTGGAACTTTTACTATACAAATGTCATCTCTTAAAGAAGCAGATGGAAATACTCGTTTGGAAGGACATTTAAAAAGCGATGCTTTTTTTGATATTGAAAAATATCCTAATGCAAACTTTAAAATAACAGGATTTACTACCAAAGCTGACAAAACTATGCTAATTGGTGATTTAACTTTAAAGGATAAAACTAATTCTATTCGTTTTCCTGTAACAGTAACTAGTAATGAAAATTCCATGACTTTAGTAAGTGAAACATTTACTATTGATAGATCTAAATGGAATGTACGTTATGGGTCAAAGTCATTTTTTGATAATTTAGGAGATAAATTTATTAATGATAATATTGAATTAAAAATAAACATATCTGCTTACGTAGCAAATTAAATCGGTTTTTAAATATCTATTAAAAAAGCTTCACTAAAATAATTTTAGTGAAGCTTTAATTTTCATAACATTTATTACTACTAACTAATTACTATTCATCAATTTATTTGGGCATTACAACTGTATCTATAACGTGAATTACTCCGTTTGATCCAATGACATCCGTTTTAACAATTTCACTGTAATTACCATTATCACTTTGTAACCATATTTTGCCATCTTTTTGAATTATGACTAACATTTGTTCATTTAATGTTTTTAACTCAGTTTTCCCTTTCCCATCTTTTAGAGCAGTTAAAACATCTGTAGCGTTTAATTGTCCAGAAACCACATGATATGTTAAAATGTTTGATAAAGCTTCTTTGTTTTCTGGTTTTAGTAAATCCCCTAATGTATCAGCATCAATCTTTGCAAACGCACTATTTGCAGGAGCAAATATTGTAAATGGACCATCTCCTTGTAACGCACCAATTAAATCTGCTGCTTCTAAAGCAGTTACTAGAGTAGAAAAATCTTCATTTCCAGATGCAATGTCTACAATAGATTTTTGAGCAGATGCCATTTGACTAAAAGTTAATACTATTAATGTTGTTAAAATAAAAAATACTTTTTTCATAATTGTTTCGTTTAAAGTTTTAGTTTTTATATAGCGACTAATTTATTTAGTGCCTTCAATATTATCTACACAGGTTTTCTAGTTTTGGATGAGTTGCATACATTTTTTTTATAAATTTCAGTAAATTTTAACATTTCAATGATTAGCGACAAAGCGCTTATTATAAAATTACAAGCCAAGGAAGAAGAAGCCTTATCTATTTTGTATGATAAATATTCTGGAGCTTTATACAACGTAATATTGAGCATGTGTAAGGACAAAATACAAGCACAAGACTTATTACAAGATACATTTATGACTATTTGGGATAAATCGCATCAGTATAGTTTTGA
>CAZECB010000429.1:0-1612 GCA_964510745.1 uncultured Flavobacteriaceae bacterium
TCTGGAGTGGAACCTGCTGTTACTTTTAAAATTTTATCAACCGTATGTAATTTATCTCCTGGATTGATACGTTCTGGAGAATAACCTGCAAAAAAGTCAATGTTAAATTTTAAACCACTAATTTTTTCAAGTATAGGAACACATTCCTCTTCCGTAACGCCGGGATACACTGTAGATTCATAAACCACAATATCCCCTTTTTTTAAAACCTTGGCTACTGTTTCGCTTGATTTATATAATGGGGTTAAATCTGGTCTATTATTTTTATCAACAGGTGTTGGCACAGTTACTATATAGTAATTGCAATCCTTAATATCAGTAATGGTATTAGAACAATATAAACCTATATCTGTGCTTGAAGCGTCCTTTAATACAGATTGTAATACTTCATCATCTAATTCCAATGTAGAATCGTTTCCAGAACGAAGTTCTAAGATTCTATCTTCGTTAATATCAAACCCAACCACTGGATACTTCGTTGCAAATAATCTAGCTAAAGGTAGGCCTACATACCCTAGACCTATTACGGCTATTACAGGTTGTTGATTCATGAATATAGTTAGTGTATGTTAGTGTCATTTATTTTAAGTTTTCCCAATACCAAGAAACTGCTTCTTTTAAGCCTGATTTGATATCGTATTTAGGGTTATAACCCAATAAGCTTTTAGCTTTATCTATAGAAGCCAATGAATGTGGCACATCTCCCTTACGCTCAGGACCAAATTTCACATCTACCTCTTTTATTTTTGTATCAAATTCAGATAAATATTCTTTTAGCAAACTCGTTAGCTCATTCAAAGTAGTTCGTTCTCCATATGCTGTATTGTAAACAGTATTATAGGATGCTTCATTTTCAGATACTATAGCACAAAGGTTCATATGTACTACATTATCGATATACGTGAAATCTCTTGAGAATGATCCATCACCATTTATCACTGGAGATTCATACTTCATAAATTGCATTACAAATTTGGGAATAACCGCAGCATATGCTCCATTAGGATCTTGTTTGCGTCCGAAAACATTAAAATATCTTAATCCAATCGTATCTAAATTATAGGTTGTTTTAAAATTCTCTGCATATAACTCATTTACATACTTTGTTATTGCATAAGGTGATAAAGGTTTCCCTATGTTCTCCTCTATTTTTGGCATTGCTTTAGAATCACCGTAAGTAGAAGAGCTTGCCGCATAAATAAAACGCTTTACATTCGCTTCTTTTGCTGCTACTAACATATTTAAAAAACCACCTACATTTACATCATTAGACGTAATAGGATCGTTTATAGACCGAGGAACAGAACCTAATGCTGCTTGGTGTAATATATAATCTACCCCTTCGCATGCCTTATGACAATCTGAAACATTTCTAATATCTCCCTTTATAAAAGTAAAATTAGGGTGATTCGCTATACCTGAGAGGTTTTCTTCGTGGCCTGTTGCTAAATTATCTAACGCCACAACAGTAGATCCTAGTTCTAAAAGTGTTTCACAAAGGTTGGACCCTATAAATCCTGCGGCTCCAGTAACTAATATATTATAAGATTTAAGAGTGTTTAGTTGGTTTTTATTCATAAAATTAATCTTAAATATAGAGCTTTTAATTTTA
>CAZECB010000430.1:0-1599 GCA_964510745.1 uncultured Flavobacteriaceae bacterium
GCTTATTGAGATATCCTAGAAAAAGTTTCTCTGTAGGCAACCAACTGATGCCTGGAATGGCAATGGGTAAAGCTGATTATAAAGATGAAAACGAGAATTCTATTTCTTTATCTATCATTGATGGTGCCGGTGAAACAGGGAGTGCTATGGTGACATTAGCAAAGTTAGGATTTGCAAGAGATTTTGAAGAACAAACTGATCGAGGGTATAAAAAATCAACAATAATAAATGGATATAAAGCTTTAGAAGAAGTTAAAAAAGATAGCTATTCTGATGTGGTAAATACTAAAATTGATTTTATAGTAGCCAATAGGTTTTTAATTTCTATTAAAGGAAAAAGTATCCCTCTAGATGAATTGAAAAAAGCAATTAATGAATTAAATTTAAAAGATTTAAAATAAAAAATACTTCAAAAACACATGTTAATATGAAAAAAATAATATCAATAGCATCACTTTGTTTCTTGCTCACTACATTTCAATCTTGTTATGTTTTAAAAAAGTCAGATCAGTTTTTTGGAATTGAAACCTCTACTAACAATACATTATACTTGATCGATATATCGGGAAGTATGGAAGGGATAGATGAAGGCTCTATAAAAGATCAAGTCATGCGTCAGGCAGGCAACAAAGCCGGAAAAGTAGTAAGAAATACGGTTGGAGGAAAAATTGGAGATATTCTTGGTAAACAAGTCACTAAACAAGCTACCAAATTAGGGGCTGTAAAACGAAAATTGATTCCAGCTATAAAAGGCTTACCTGACGGTAAAAATTTTGCTGTTTTTGCTTATAATAATGATGTTACTAAGCAAACTGCAGAACTTAGAATTGCTAGTAATGTCTCTAGAACTTCTGCTAATATTTTTGTTGAAAACTTAAAAGCTGCTGGAGGTACTAATACAGTTTTAGGTTTGATTGAAGCGTTATCTACACCTGGTGTTCAAGAAATAGTATTAATGAGTGATGGATTACCAAATGGTGGTCCTGAAGCTGTTTTGGAAGAAGTAAGAAGAGTCAATACTAATAATGTCATTATCCATACTATAGCTTTTGGAGAAGATGCCGATCATAATTTTATGCGTACGCTTGCTCAAGAAAACAATGGGAAATTTATCACTTCAAAAATATAATAAGTAAAATTCAATCTAATACCAATAATAATTCTTTCATAACATTTTAAACATTGTGCTGGTAGTTTTTAATTATCAATAGAAATTGTTCCTAAAACAGACCACCCTCCTGTTAATGAATTATCATTTGTATTCCAAACCCCTTCTATTACAGGCAATTCATTAGAAAATAAGATGTACGTATTTCTTGCATCCAATCTCCAAATAAAGTCTTTTGCGTCATCTGCATTGGGTTGAATAATTCTCACTGCTAACTCATAATTTCCTAAATTAATATCAGTTAGTTTTTCTTTATTTGAGTTGATTGTAAACAATTGATCAGGCGCTGCAGCTCTTAAATCATAATCATCAGTATCAAGATAAGTAACAACTTCATTATCTTTCAATAATGCCAATTGAATTTCCCAATCATAATACATAGGTGCTACACCAATATTATTTATATTAATACTTACATTAAAAGCATCATT
>CAZECB010000431.1:0-1597 GCA_964510745.1 uncultured Flavobacteriaceae bacterium
ATTGGGAACCAAATCTAGAAAGTGAAATAGTTACCATCTTTTTAAATTCCAGCAATAAAGCTGTTCTCTATTACGAGGATACAGACACTAAAAAATCAGAGCCTTTACCATGTAAAACGATTTCAAACCAAGCTAATGTAGCCTTTAATTGTCAATGTCAGATCAGTATGAAAGTACTTGAAAAGACTTCAAAAATCTCAATTGTTCAAAGGGTAAGAAGATCGCAAGTAAGACATCCAATGAAAATAAAATTATAAAAAGTGATTTCAAGGATCCAGCAAAAATTTGTATTTTTATTTATACTTATTCTCATTCCATTTTTCCTAATAATTTTATTAGAAGAAGTAAATACCATCTTCAATGTAACTGCCCAAACAGAAATTGTTAGTTGTTATTCAGAGCAAAAACCTATAAGTAGAATAAATTTATTCGATGCTAATCTCTATAAATTAGTTGAAAGTCAAGGGTGGGAAATGAAAGATACTTTAATTGAAAAATCTTTCAAGGGTTCAATAGAGTTAAGCGCAGGTGTTAATATAACAATGGAAAGGGTTTCTAATGGACCATTGTTATTAGAGTTCGAAAAGCCATCAGGCGGTTTGGTAGCAAAAATCAGATCATTTGAAAGACAAGCAGATAAACCTAAGGAAGTCCAAGATTTATTATTTGTGGAAATTGTAAATATTGATAGCCTAATAAATAACAACACCAGTATAGTCATTCCAATATCTGGAAGTATTAGGTTGGGAAGTTCATTAGACATAGAAAGTGATAATGAATATACACTATTACTTCGAGACGGAAACATTGCTATGACTGGAGTACCTAAGATTTCGAATAGCCATTTTGCATCTGGTCATGAAAAACTCTACTTAGGAGATAGACTAGTCCTGGAAGATGAAAATTCTATAGGCTTGGCAACTGTTAATCACGAACCAAGTATTCATGTTTCTTATAGAGCATATGGGAAAGAAGCTAGAATAATCAAACCAGGTCCAAAAGATTTTGCTAGTGGTTATAAAATCTCGGCATCAATATTTTCCCGGTTTAAATATGATAAATACTACCAAACAGGATCTATTATTATCGCCTTAATACTTAGTATACTTACTATACTAGATGTCTATATGAGCCATTTTTTTGACCGAACTAAAAAATCTAAAAATGAAATATCTTCTTCTTAGCTTATCATTTATATTCTGTTTTACCATTGATGCGCAACAAACTATCTATGCGGAAGCAGGGTCAGAATCCGGTAGAGGTTTTTTAAAAAATAGAGGTGACGAATGTTTTGCTATTATTCCGAACCATTTATTGAGAGATCACTTTGGCACCTTAGATCTTTATGGAGAAGGAAGTTTGAAATCAGAAGCAGATATGATTAAAACGTATAATGCTGACTTAGCTATTTTACGATTTATTGGAGACAATAATATACCGTGTAGTACTTGGAAAGTGGATAGAGATTTCCAGAAGGTGATTAGTGTAGTTACCAAATGTAAATTAGAAATTCGGGAAAAAACGGGAGAAATAAGCACCATTGCAACATCCGTTTCTGCTATTGACGACGAAATTATTTTTGTGAAGCCAGATAATT
>CAZECB010000432.1:0-1590 GCA_964510745.1 uncultured Flavobacteriaceae bacterium
CCTTGCTGATCTAGATTTTTATTGAAATAGATTAAAACATGAGTCATCCCGAATTTTGATGTTTTTAAACAATATTATTCTACTGAACAATACCTTTCTTTAATACATAATTATCATAAAGTAAAGGATTTATGTTTTTGGCAATCCAATCAGATACTTTTAATAACTCAACACAAAATTCAGAGAAAAAGAGTACTTTTTCAAATAGCAATTCACAACCTTTTAAAAATATTGATTTGGCTGGTGTTTTATAACAATTCTTAGTCATTTTGTCTTTATAGATTTTCATCTCTGGTTTTTCTTTTTCAAAATGAACGATCCCATTTTGTATCGCCATCAAATAGATCAATGTTAAAACACCAAACATTAAATCTACTTTATGACCACCTTCTACTTGTAAGTCTTCGAGATTAAAACCACTTGACTTTAAATGCTTAAAACACACTTCTATTTTATACCTCTTTTTATAGAAGGTAGAAGCTTGTTGTATATCTTCCATGTTTGTCATAATATAGACAGTCTCAGCCTTCGCTCTTGTGCTCTCGTTTTTAAAGGAAGAGAGTTTTACAATATATTCTGACTTCAATACCGCTTCAACATTATCTAATTTTTTCCATGATAAATAACGACGTATAATTTTTAAACCTAATTTTCTATCTTTAATTTTTCCTCGATACCAGAGCACAATCTTTGAGTTAGCTCTTATTCGCATTACAAACTTAATATTTTTTTCCTCTAAACCTTTAAGCCATGAAAAACCTATAAATTCACGATCTCCTGCTATATATAATTGGGGCATTTTTACTCCACTAAATTTCCACCAAGTTATTAGTTTATCAATTAAGTCTAATCGTTCTTTTGTATTACTGTTCCCTTTTTTCTCTAAATCTTTCCAAATTAAGGGTATAAATACATCTCTATATAATAGGCCAATTACTAATAAGTTTATTTTTCGACTTCCAAATTCCCAATTAGTCCGATCTAATATCAAATAACAGTTTGTATTTTTACACATCGTTTTGATGATCAGCACACAAATCCCTCGTAGTATAATATCGACTTTTCCTGTCTGAAAAAATCTTTTTAAGCGACTATAAGAAGTCTCTATTTTTAAGGATTCTCCCAATAATTTACCTAATCTTTTCGCACACTTATTCAAATTTGTACTCTGCACTGCTAACATACATGTACATAATATAAAAAGTTGGCTTAATTTTTTCTCCGTAACTTCTGGAAATAAACTCTGATATTCTTTGGAATTATTTATTTTCAACATAGCGAATAAAGGATTTGTGATAATCTCTTTTTATTCGCTTTTTTTATGCCAATTTATTTTTTCACCTTTCATATTATAATTTTCTATTGTTCAGGAGAATAACATAAATAGTTATTTAGGAATTATGATTATAATAAGAGTTTTAATGAAAGAAAGAGCAATTCCTAAGTTAATTTTAGATAGAATTATATTGATAAGCCCAATTTACTTAATTCTAATAGATCAATTATTAATTTGGTATTTGTAAAAGACGTCGTGCAACAAAAGCTATAAGTACATGTGTGGGAACCTCTGTTTTTCAAGTTTCGGGTAAT
>CAZECB010000433.1:0-1568 GCA_964510745.1 uncultured Flavobacteriaceae bacterium
GTAATGCACGTGACACAATGACTGACATTGAATAGTCAATGTAAGCCGATTTCATTTCATCTTCAATGTTGATAGGAATCAATTTTTCTCCTTCTGCCATATATAAAATTAAATTAGTTTTAGTAGGTTTTCAAACCGAGCTAATATAATAATTCTGGTAATTTTGGGTTATTTTTTTAATATGTTTTTGACACTTTTTATCAACAATTACGACCACTATATTAGTTAATAAGTATGGCTCCAAATATTTTGAATACCTATAGTTTTTTTGTCAATTAGCCATGTTCTATTCAAAAAGGTATAATTTTTGCTTTTGTATAGATGTTTTTATTATTTTTAATGCAGAAAGGAATTGATTTTATGGATGATAATTTTTCCCCGAGAGTAAAAGATGTAATTGCCTATAGCAAAGAAGAGGCATTACGTTTAGGTCATGATTTTATTGGCACTGAGCATTTAATGCTTGGTCTTTTAAGAGATGGTAATGGTAAAGCTATAGATATATTGAGCGCTTTAGATATTGATTTAAGTCATTTAAGGCGAAAAGTAGAGATTTTAAGCCCTGCTAATCCCAATATTACAGTAACTTCTAATGAAAAAAAGAATTTACATTTAACACGTCAGGCTGAACGTGCTTTAAAAACTACATTTTTAGAAGCTAAACTGTTTCAGAGTACCTCTATTAATACAGCTCATCTATTATTATGCATTTTAAGAAATGAAAATGATCCAACTACAAAGCTTTTAAATAAGTTAAAAGTAGATTATGATAACGTTAAAGAACAGTTTAAATATATGATAACCAATGATAGTAATGATGATTTTATAGAATCTCCAAAGGCTGAGTCATTCCCAGATGATGAGTCGTCTTCTGAGGACAATAAAGACAATCCGTTTGGGCAATCATCATCTAGTAAAACAGCTAAAAAATCTAAAACACCAGTATTAGACAATTTTGGTCGTGACTTAACTGCAATGGCAGAAGAAGGTAAATTAGACCCCGTTGTTGGGCGTACTAAAGAAATAGAACGTGTCTCTCAAATTTTGAGTAGACGTAAAAAAAACAACCCATTACTTATTGGTGAGCCTGGTGTAGGTAAATCAGCTATTGCTGAAGGTTTAGCAAATAGAATTATTAGCAGAAAAGTATCTCGTATTCTTTTTAACAAACGAGTTGTCACTTTAGACTTAGCAAGTTTAGTTGCTGGAACTAAGTACAGAGGACAATTTGAAGAACGTATGAAAGCAGTGATGAATGAGCTTGAAAAGAATGATGATATCATTCTTTTTATAGATGAAATTCATACCATTGTTGGAGCTGGTGGTGCAACAGGAAGTTTGGATGCTTCTAATATGTTTAAACCTGCTTTAGCTAGAGGTGAAATACAAGTAATAGGTGCTACAACATTGGATGAATACAGACAATATATTGAAAAAGATGGTGCCTTGGAACGTCGCTTTCAAAAAGTTATTGTTGAGCCTACAACTGTTGAAGAGACTATTGAAATACTAAATAACATAAAAGATAAATACGAGGCTCATCATAACGTAGAATATACTCAAGAAGC
>CAZECB010000434.1:0-1558 GCA_964510745.1 uncultured Flavobacteriaceae bacterium
GGAGGACCATAAGGATTCTCGTTGGACATGAGTCTGACGATGTCACCGTCGGCGCTATTATATTGAGGCGCCATCGCATCATTCGCTATTCCTGGTAGACCACTGGTTGCAATAGCCGTTCCTGCTAAGCCTGCGGTTCTCAGCCAGTTTCTTCTGTTTAGCTTGTTCATAATAACAGTATCTATGTACGTTTCATAGTCTAGCCCAACAAGTCGATCTGATTAGAAAACGGCTGATGATAAAATCGCTTGCCGGTCGCTTTGTAGAGTGCATTAGCTAGTGCAGCACCTATAGGTGGTAGTGATGGCTCTCCCAGTCCTGTTGGGTGCTCACCATTATCCACGAAGAATACTTCTATAGCCTCTGGTGCTTCAGCTTGACGAATCAAGCGATACTGATGGAAGTTCTCCTGATTTGGTTTCCCCTTATCGAAAGTCAACTCACTGAACATCGCATGTCCGATGCCATCAACAATACCTCCTTCAATTTGATTGATAGCACCTTCTGGATTGACGACTATCCCGCAGTCTACCGCACAATAGACTTTCTTAACCTTAGGAAGCCCATCCTCAAGAGCTATGTCAAGAACTTGCGCCACATATGAGTTATGGCAGTAGTAAGCACTCACTCCTCGATGTAGCTCATTGTCAGCAGTCCATCTCGCCTTTTCCTTTACGAGTTCAAGGACACCCGCATATCGAGCGGCATCGTAATCGTTCTTTTCTCCAACTGGATTTTCTTCTGCTTTTTTAAATAGCTCCAATCTGAACTCTACAGGATCTTTTCCAGCCGCTTCAGCTACTTCATCCAGGAAGGATTGTTCCGCCATGGCGATGAAGTTAGAACGTGGTGCTCTCCATGCACCCGTAGAGATATTGGTGGTACCTTTAATATTTTCTACTAAGTAGTTGTCCACCGCTCCAGCGGGGTATCGGTCGGCAAATACTGGACTCTCTGGCAATCCAGCACCTCTGATATGAAAAGCTGTAAGGTTGCCCTCCGCATCCAGACCTGCTCTATACAACACCTTATACGTTGGTCTATAAGTACCTTGGGTCATATCATCTTCACGGGTATACACCAGTTTTACTGGTGACTTGATAGCCTGTGATATCAAGGCCGCCTCTGTGCCAAAATGACCATAGAGTCGGCGACCGAAGCCGCCACCCATGCGGGTCATCATGACGTGTATATTTTCTTTCGGGATACCGAGCACTCCTTCCAGTGTCCCTTGGAGAAATATCGGAGTCTGTATAGGGCCTACCAACTCTGCACGATCAGCCGTCACATTTGCATAGAAATTCATCGGCTCCATCGTATTGTGAGCCAAGAATGGTGCTGAGTAAGTCTTTTCAATAATTTGGTCTGCTGCTGCAAATGCGGCATCGGGATCACCATCCTTACGAGCCACTTCAACTGTGCCATTAGCAAGCATATCATCTAGTAGCGCTTCGTGATCAACAGTACTCTCTAGTGGAGTCTCCTCTTCCCACTCAATCTTGAGTGCTTTCTTTGCCTTCATCACCTGCCAAGTCGATTCACCTACCACAACGGCAAG
>CAZECB010000435.1:0-1557 GCA_964510745.1 uncultured Flavobacteriaceae bacterium
TTTGGGTTAGCTTGCAGTTGTAATAATTGATTTGAAATGCTTTGCTTTGCTAGATCAAATTCAACAGCATCCCAACGTGGTTCTAATAAAATCTCTTCTAATAATTCTAAAGTTTTATGATAATTTTTAGCTAACATATTACCAGTGATTGTAATATTTTCTTTAGTTGCAAATACATTAATTGATGCTCCTAATTGTTGAATAGCCTCTTCTAATTCTTGCGGTGTTTTATTAACCGTCCCTTTAGTGATGACGTTGGCTAATAAATTTGCTACTCCAGTTTTATCAAATTTCTCAAATAACTGACCTCCATCTATAACAATATTAAATTGTACTAAAGGTACTTCATTGCTTTCTATTCCATACAATTTTAATCCATTTGACAATTGATCTTTCCAAACTACAGGGCTATTTACCAAAGGTGACTCTCCATAATCTGGTTCTTCAGTTCTATCAAAAGAAGATGGTGTACGTTCATACTCTGCTTCTATGGATGCATCAAATGTTTCTTCTGCGCCTTGTGTAATTGTTTCTTCAACAACTTCAGCTTTAGTAGATCCAGCTAATGCCAAATCCAACTGTCCTTTGGGAACAAAGCTTGTTGCAATAAAGCTTTTATCTTTAATATATGTATTGTAAACTCTCATCACATCAGCTGATGTTACTGCAAGTATATTTTGAATATCTTCATTAATAAAACCTGGGTTATCAGCAAATATATTGTACTGTGCTAATTGAAATCCTTTTCCTAATACGCTTGACAAACCATTGTAAAAAGCTGTTTCCTGCCCTGCTTTAATTCTGCTTAAATCTTTTTCCGGAATACCATCAATTTCAAACTGAGTTAATGTTTCATTAATTACATTTTGAACCTCATCGAGTGACTTTCCTGAAAATGCAGTTACTGACAAATGTAATTGTCCAGCTAATTCAGACGTACGATTAAACATTCCTATTCTAGATGTTAATTTTTCTTTTTCGACTAATGATTTATATAACGGTGCGTTTTTACCACTTGACAGATACTGTGTTAAAACATTTAATGCATAAGCATCCTTAGTGTACTGTTCAACCGTAGGCCACACCATATTTAACTGAGGTAGTCTTGCAAAATTATCTTCATGGTATAGTTTTTTAGTTTCAGAAATAATAGCATTTCTTACTGTTAGTGGGGCTACTTCTTCTCCTCTAGGAATTTCATCAAAATATTTTTTAACCCAAGTTTTTGCAGTAGTACTATTAAAATCTCCAGACACTACTAAGGTGACATTATTTGGTACATACCAACGTTTAAAAAACTCTTTTACATCTTCTAATTTAGCATTTTGAAGATCTTCTAACGATCCTATCACTTGCCAGTTATAAGGGTGATCTTCTGGATATAAATTTTTATCTATAACATAACTTGTATGACCATAAGATCTATTATCTACACTTTGGCGTTTTTCATTTTTAACCACTTGTTTTTCTTTAGCTAAAACGGGATCTGTAACCGTATTAATAAACCAACCTAATTTATCTGCTTCTGCCCAAAGCATTTTTTCTAGAGCGTCTTTA
>CAZECB010000436.1:0-1552 GCA_964510745.1 uncultured Flavobacteriaceae bacterium
CCAAAGGGGCGAATATCAGGATGATATGAGTAATCGCGCACGCCCCACCATTCAATTAAAAAAGCCCGCTTTGTGCGGGCATTTTTATTTGGATAGAGGGGTGTTGCCGAGGCGAACGCACCGTTCGACAAAATCGCCGGGAGCGATTTTGAACAGCCGCAGGCTGGCCCCAAAGGGGCGAATATCAGGATGATATGAGTAATCGCGCACGCCCCACCATTCAAACATATTAAAAAAAACAATGACTTAAAAGGATTTTTAGTTCATTGATCTTTCTTAAGGCGCCTAGAAAACAAGCAAAAGGCACAATTTAGGTACACCTGTAAGATTTCTCTGGTACAAAATAGCCTCTTTCACCCGTACAGATTCAGGCAGTTGGAAAGCGATTATTCGTCGCAAAGGGTGGCCTATTGTCTCCAAGACTTTTCGAATAAAACGAGATGCTCAAGATTGGGCGCGCATAGCCGAAGATGAGATTATTCGGGGCGTCTATATCGCAAGGAGCGATTCAGAGAATTTTACAGTATCTGAAGCACTAGATGGCTACCTCGCTGAGGCACTCCAACCAAAATGCGGTCCACTCGGTGCGGTGATAAAACTCAAGCCAAGCAACTCAAATCACAACTTGGCAAATATAGCCTCACCGTTCTCAATGCCGACAAAGTTGCTCAGTTTAGAGATTACCGTATAGCCGATGGCAAAAGTAATAATACCGTTCGACTAGAGCTGGCATTACTCAGTCATTTATATAATACGGCTATTCGTGAGTAGAGTATGGGCTTAACGGCTAACGTTAGAATGTGACTTGAGAGACCTTGCATATTTACTATTTTATGCAAAGGCTAGGTTATTGTATTTCTGTGAATGTATATGAAGAAGTAGGGGGTTTCACGCGGTTGTGTTGGAATCGTTTTTGGCATGTTGATTTTAGCTGTACTCAATTACATTAGAAAACTAGGCTATCGTTCCGAATACCCACATTTTTAGGTTTAGAATTGACGAGTTAATTCATTGATATACTCGTCAATATTGCTGATTGTATTTATCCTCAATGCACTCGTTCCAGCCCATAGAGATTGGTACTCTGTCAAGCCCTTAGCTTTAGAGTGCTCACGAACATCTTTAGTTGCATAGTGTAAAAAGGGGTAAGCTGGCATGCATTCTTCGTCATATGAAAGTTGAGTTAATGTATTTCTAATTCCCCTAGCAGATTTGCCCGTTACGCTCCGAGTAATTTGGAGATCTTCGAGGTTCGAGATATTCGTCAATTCTGTTTTATATAAATCGGTCGCAGAGCTCTCCGCAGTCATTAGAAAACCTGTTCCTATCTGTACACCGTCAAAGCCAGAGTTTATAGCTTTACGAACATCCTCTCCATTTACAACGCCACCAGACTTAATAAAAAATTTATTTGGTGGAGAGCTTTTCTTAATATCTAGAATTAGACGTTCATCACTATATTCAGCATCTAGAAAACCACCCCTATGACCACCGGCCTCTCTACTTTGAAAAATAATTACATCACTATCGTTTTCACATAGAGAGGCTTGAG
>CAZECB010000437.1:0-1549 GCA_964510745.1 uncultured Flavobacteriaceae bacterium
GTAAATTCTCAAAAGAAAAAGCGAAGAGATTTGTGAATTCTAATGGTACTTTTAATGTTATTCATATTAATAGAAAACGGACAGTAAATGAGACCTATACTTACCTTTTAGGATTAAGTTGGTCTCATTTTTTGTTATTACTAACAATTGTTTTTCTGCTTTTAAATAGTGTTTTTGCCTTATTGTATTTGTTTATTGGTGTGGAATATATTGGAATTAAACACACTACTTTACTTTCAGATTTTTACAAGGCATTCTTTTTTTCAGTGCAAACCATTACTTCTGTTGGTTATGGATTATATGCACCATCAAAATTAATTGCGGGTTTAATTTCTAGTATTGAAGCGTTTATGGGGGTAATTAGTTTTGCCTTTGTAACAGGATTGTTATATGGGCGCTTTTCCAAACCAAAAGCTAATATTAAGTTTAGTGATAATATATTGTATTGCGATTTTAAAGAAGGGAAGGCACTAATGTTTCGATTAATGAATCGAAGAAAAAGCATGGTAGTTTTACCTAAAATAAGTGTTTCTATTTCTATTAGTAAACCTAATGGAGGTAGCGGCGGTTATCAAAATGAATTTTATGCCTTAGAATTGGAACGAAAGCAAATAACGTACTTGCCAACATCATGGACTTTAGTCCATCCAATTAATGATAATAGTCCGCTTAAAAACTATACAGTTGCAGAACTATCTAAGCTTCATGCTGAAGTTTTGATATTGTTAAGTTACCATGACGACTCATTTAATGAAGTGTTACATCAAGCACACTCGTATACTTTTAGTGATTTAAAAACGGGATATAAATTTAAGAAAGCCTTTGAGTTTAATGATAACGGAGAGGTGGTTTTAGATCATAATATGTTTAATGAGTTAGAACAACAATCATAAAAAAATAGAGAATAATTGTTATAACGAAATAACACCATCTATCTTCGTGGCAACCTCTTTATACTTATTAATCACTGCATCAGGATTTTTAAGTTTTACCTTAATAGAAAAGCTAATATATTTACCTGTTTTAGATGTTTTTGAGTCAATAACCGCTCCCATATTATTAAAAATATTTAGCAATTTCTTGGATTGATCGGGTTTAGACGGGGTAATAAATTTGTATAGGTATATACTAGGCCAAATGGTGGTATCCTGTAATTGTATTTTCAGCTTAGCGTAAAATTCTTCGGAATTATTGTTATCCATATAGTTTTTAATAAGGTATAAAAATAAAAATTCAGAATTATGTTTTAGCATAATTCTGAATTAAATATTTCGGGATGAAATGAAAGTAATTAATATTATTTATCAATAGAACCTAAGACACGTTTCATAAACATATTAATAGCCTCTTTTTGAGTTGAGCCATTGTCGATCATTTTTTTAACTTCAAGTGCTCCGTACATATTTGAAATTAATTCTCCTATAACGTCTAACTCCTCATCCTTTAAAGAAGAAACTTCAGTAATGGATTCTAATGTCTCAATGGTTTCTACTATAAAATCTTCGTCATTCTCTTTTATAAAAGATGAAAGATGCTTCATTATTGGTAG
>CAZECB010000438.1:0-869 GCA_964510745.1 uncultured Flavobacteriaceae bacterium
GTGTATAGCGACCATTTTCCCTAGCGGGAAAAAAGTCGCTTACACTGAGCGTTGTCTTCAATTATAAAAAAAAGCAAGCGAATGAGTTTATTACATTCAGAAATAACAGGGAAAATATTAGGGAGTTATTATGAAATATTTAATGCCTTAGGCTACGGGTTGCCAGTAGAAATGTACAAGAAAGGAATGGTAGTAAAATTGAAGTCGGAAGGCTTAAAAGTGGAAGAAGATGGAGTCTACAAAGTATATATGTTAGAAGAAGAATTGGGAGAAGTGAGAGTAGATATAATAGTTGAAGAAAAAGTATTAATAAAAGTTTTGAGTGAAAAGAAACTAAGTAAGCGACTGGAAAAAGGATTAGAAACAGAATTGCGAAAGAGTAGGATAGAAGTGGGATTATTACTAAATTTCGGAATACGCCCAGAATACAAGCGAAGAGTCTGGACAGGGAGCAGATAAAGCGGGGATTGAATCAGAAGATATGGGCTGATATGCTGAGAAAACGGCTAGAAAAAAAGCGGAAATCCAAACTAAAGCGGATATTGAATCGGTTAATGAAAAGGATCATTGCCGAATAAATTGAGAAAAGAAAAGGGAATTGCCCAAATGAAATGCACTAAAATTAGACAGGCAGATAAAGCGGGGATTGAATCAGAAGATAAGAGCAGAAATGCGGAGAAAGCTGATAGAAAAAAAGCGGAAAGCCAAACTAATGCGGATTAAAGGAATTCCAAAGCAAGATTGGTAAAGGCCGAATACTTGTGAAAGAAAAACTGAAGACAACAATGTTCCAGCGTCCATACTCCCTAGCGGTCGTACGGCGCAGGCACTGAGCGTTCTCTGCAAGCAAAAAAGAAAAAAAACAATGC
>CAZECB010000438.1:879-1540 GCA_964510745.1 uncultured Flavobacteriaceae bacterium
TACAAAGGAAAAAGCTACCGATATGCGATTACCAAGAAAAAAAACAATGCAAAAAAAATCGAATGCTTAAACATGAATTAAGAACCCAAATCTTTTATTTAAATAGAATATTTGAAATATTATCAGACGGTTATATGCTCTCTATAATATCCTTCAACTGGACGACTTTAAAAGGGACCGATAATTTGCCATTTTCAACAATAAGTGATGAAAAGAAAATAAATCTCCAAGTGGAAGAACTTGAAGGTGTCTTAGATAAAATATTCATCGAATTATACAATCATGCAAAACGGTTTACTTCCGCACCCAAGATATTTGCTCAAGATTGGAATAATGATTTTGTATTGATGTCAATTGAAGAAACCAAAAACAACATCTTAGAATATTCTATGAAAAAAGAAATTATAATTAAAGCTACACATGATTTTGATAATGATGGTTACATAGTTATTGAATTCGTTTATGAAAATGAAAAAAGAAAAGAAGTTATATTTTTTGAAACTCATGTTCATTAGCAAATGTAATTTAATGAATAAAAAAATAAAGCCAGCAGAGAACAATGTTCCCTACGACCATACTCCCTAGCGGTCGTACGGCGTGGGCACCGAGCGTTGTACGCAATGAGTCAAAAAAAGACGAATGAAAAATGGAGAAAAAAGGT
>CAZECB010000439.1:0-1532 GCA_964510745.1 uncultured Flavobacteriaceae bacterium
CAACAACAGTTATAAAACCAAAAACCAAGAAAAAAGAAGGTAAAATTAAGTCTTATGATAAGGTGATTACAAAAGATGCTAAGTCTGATGAAGGTTTATTCACGGTTCATAAAGTAGGAGAGAAGTACTTTTATGAAATTCCTAAAGAACATATTGGCAAAGATATGTTATTAGTTAGCCGTATCGCTAAGTTACCTTCAAATTTAGGCGGTGGTTTTTTTAATGCAGGAACAAAAACAAGTGAACGTTTAGTGGTTTGGGAACGTATTCATGATAAAGTTTTAATTAAAGAGAAATCCTATAGCGCAGTAGCTGATGAAGAATTAGCAATTAACATTTCTGTGAAATCAAATAATTACGAACCTACTATTTATGCATTTGATATCGCTGCATTTAGTAAAGATTCATCAGCAATTGTTGTAGATGTCACTAAATTTTATAGTACAGATGTTAAAGCATTAAGTGGTATTCCTTCAAGATTAAGAACACAATATAAAGTTAGAAATTTAGATGCCTCCAGAAGTTTTATAAATGAAATGAAAAGCTTCCCTCAAAATATAGAAGTAATTCAAGATATGACTTATAATGCAACATCTCCGCCTTCATTTGGAGGGTTACAATCCATTAGCCTTCAAATGAATCAATCTATGATTTTACTACCAGAAAAACCTATGCAACCTCGATTTGCAGATAATAGAGTAGGATGGTTTACTTTTAGTCAAGTAGATTATGGTAGCGAAGAGTTAAAAGCACATAGTAAAACTTATATCCGTAGATGGCGAATGGAGCCAAAAGATCCAGAGGCTTATGCAAGAGGAGAGTTAGTAGAACCTGTAAAACCAATTGTATATTATTTAGATCCTGGTACACCTGAAAATTTAAGAAAATTTATTAAAGAAGGTGTAGAATTATGGCAAGGACCATTTGAAAAAGCAGGGTTTAAAAATGCTATTATTGCAAAATACCCGCCAAGTAAAGACGAAGACCCTGATTTTAGTCCAGAGGATATAAGGTATTCAGTAATTAGATATGTAGCAAGTACCACTAGAAATGCTGTTGGACCAAGTGTGTCTGATCCTAGAAGTGGTGAGATTATTGAAAGTGATATTATCTGGTATCATAATCATTTGCGATCGTATAGAAATCGTTATTTATTAGAAACTGGAGCTGCCAACCCATCAGCAAGAACTTTAAATACACCTGCTGAAGAAATAGGCGAGATGATGAAAATGGTAATTGCTCATGAAATAGGACATGCTTTAGGTTTACCACATAATATGAGTGCCAGTAAAGCTTATGATGTAGAAAGTTATAGAGATGGTGATTTTACTCAGAAATGGGGGATTGCTGCCACTATTATGGATTATGCGCGTTACAATTACATCGCGCAACCAGGAGATCAAAATATTCGCTTTGTACGTCAGATGGGACCTTATGATGATTATGCTATTAATTGGGGATACCGCAACATTCCAGGAGCAGATTCTCCAGAAAAAGAAGCATTAAAAGATTTAGTTGTTTTTGTAACTGAT
>CAZECB010000440.1:0-1061 GCA_964510745.1 uncultured Flavobacteriaceae bacterium
AAGATGCTGCCAAAGATTTGGGCGCAAAATGGAATGCCGATGAAAAAACATGGTTCGCACCGACGGAGGCCATCAGACAAAAGTGCGAAAAATGGCTCCCCTTAACGGAACCGACCATATCGCAAACAATTTCAGGACCTTTTGAAATATTAGTCTCCAGCACGAAATGCTATCGTTGCGATGCGGTCTCGAAAGTCGCGGCGATTACTGTATCAGGTATAGAAAACTCTGCTGATGAAGTACTCAATTCACCCCTGATTTTGACGCACATAGAACATCTGGAGCCACCCTTTATTGCGATGCTGCAAAGTTATAATCATGGCTTTTCAAAGAAACACTCGAACCAATTAGGTCGTGATGTGTGGATGAATTGTTGCGACAGCTGCGGGGCACATTTCGGTGACTTCTTTATGATGAATGAGCCAGGCGGAGCATTTCACCCAACATCAAGCGAAGAAGCTAGAAATATTCAACGAGGCGAATTAGTTGGCAGCCTTCCTGATCCCGCGCCTTATAGAGGTGAGTATACGACCGACTTCAAAGAGAGCTTTTAGAAACGAACTCAATCACACAAACATCTTTAGCCAGGGCACGATGATCCCTGTTCTAACTGTCCCAATCTGCGCATATTTATAAACATAAAATTAGCACGCTCATCCCGCTGTAGAGCGGGATCCAAGGATTTCAACTGATTTCGAAATTCGGACGCAATCTTTCCGTAGGCGTGGACCCCGCCCTTCGGCGGGGTGAGCGAATAAGTATAAATTGTTATTCCTTACACAAACATCTGTTGCAGCAGGCCTTTTTTGAAGCTCTGCATTTGGGTGATTTGGGCGCTCACGGCGTCGATTTTGTCATCAATGGCGGAGAGGAAGTCGGCGATTTTTTGTTGTTCTTCGATGGAAGGAATTGAAATCTCAATTTTCTGAATGTTAGTTTTTGAAACCCCCAATACCGAAATACCCTGCGCAATTCGCATCAACTCTAAGCGTAGCTTACGAGATTGAAATAGGTATGCGGAAAACCCAACGGCGATTTCACCTATTTTCGGACGGGCAATA
>CAZECB010000440.1:1071-1502 GCA_964510745.1 uncultured Flavobacteriaceae bacterium
ATAGGTATGCAACCCAGCAACCAGAGGTAAATCTCCTAGTGAGACGATTTCGATCGCTTTACCAATATCGTTATAGTCTTCTGATGCATCAGCGATTACGACATCCCCAATTTGGCAAATTTCTTCTTCTCTAAAATCGGAAACATTTGAGCCGGTCACAAAAGGTACGTTTTCTTTGCTTTGTTTAAAGAGCGTAGAAAACTTCGTGTGAATATCCCCGTAGTGAATATTTTGGAGTTTTCCATTTTCGTAGTTTAAATCTGCTCTAGATAGGCTGTTGGTTCTAACCCAATCGTAAACGTCACCGATTGCTTTTTTCGACCAATCTGGAAAGTCATTGCCATCATCGCTTTTTTGTTTCCCCACCGCGCCTTCGGCGCTCCTCGTCTCTTGCTTAAACCTGATCGCCTGCGAAAAGATTTTTTGCATCA